>PFKE01000046.1 GCA_002784145.1 Flavobacteriaceae bacterium CG_4_10_14_3_um_filter_33_47
TCCTAAGAAGCCTTCTTTAAATATAACGCCGATGGAATCTAACCAACTAACTTTATGGGCTGCTTAAACATTATTCACGTTATATTAGTAAAAATCTGTAACTTTACAACAAGAAATTAAACTATGCTGGGTAATAATAAATCAAATGCAACCATAGACAAAGAACAGCTTGAACTGCTTAAAAATGCTCAAAAACGTATTCAACAAAAAAAGCGTTTATACATTCATTTTGTGGTTTTTTTAATTGGTTCTGTATTCATTATAATACTGAATCTCATTTTAGGCTTTGGCAAAACCTTTAAATTATTTAATACAGATTGGTTTGTTTTTGCCATTTTAGCTTGGTTGTTTTTGTTGTTATACCATACCTTTAATGTGTTTATCACCCATAAGTTTATGGGGAAAAACTGGGAACAAACTCAATTAGAAAAGCTAGTTTCCAAACAAAAAAAGCGTTTGGAAGAAATCAAAAACACCTTGCCTAATCAAGAAAACTCCAATACTTCTGAGATTAAAAAAAAAACTGATTTAAAGAAAAACATTACTATTATTGCTGCTGTAGCAAATAATAATGCGATTGGAAAAGACAATCAACTCATTTGGCACTTAAGTGATGATTTAAAACGATTTAAAGCACTTACCAGTGGTCATCATATTATTATGGGACGTAAAACTTTTGAAAGTTTTCCAAAACCATTACCTAACAGAACCCATGTAGTTATAACCCGGCAAGCCGATTACAAAGTACCACATGAGGTCATGGTTGTAAATACCCTTGAAGACGCGCTAGACGTTTCAAGACATGATAATCAACCTTTTATTATTGGTGGTGGAGAAATTTACAATCAAGCCCTAAAGTTTGCAGACACTATTGAACTCACCAGAGTTCATGAAAATTTTGAGGCAGATACATTCTTTCCAAAATTAGATGTGTCTGTCTGGCAAGAAACAGTAAGTCATCATTTTAAAAAAGACGAGCATAATAACCATGATTATTCTTTTATTTCTTATACGCGTATATAACTTTTTCTAAATATTAATCTTCATTTTTTTAAATGGTATTCTAAAGAAATTGAAGCTTTATTATCATTCTTTTTTAGGCTTTTATAAATCACATGTAATATAGTCAACCCATATATAAATATAATTGTGGTTATATCCGTTAAAGCCTTCAACACCATTGCCAACACCATAACACTCAATTATAAATCCATCTTGAACTATTTTATTAATAAAAGCACCAATGCTTATGCGGAATCTTTCAATGGGGTCATGATTTCCCATAAACTTGATAAATTTTTTTTCTAAAAACAAAAAATCCTGACTCAAGATAGAATCAGGATTAACCATTAAGTTGGCTTACTAGGGCTCGAACCTAGACTCTTCTGGACCAAAACCAGACGTGTTGCCAGTTACACCATAAGCCAATGTGTAATTGAGGGTGCAAATTTAGCACAAAGTTTTATTTTCACAAGTATTTTTTTGAAAAATAATGTAAGCCTTCATTCGTTTTTATAAAAATCCATTCTGCGTGGTTTAAATAAAATGAGAACAAACTGGTGGATTTTATAGATGAATTTAAATTCAATTATGTTAAGAGTCCCTAAATACTTGTATCTCATTCCATATTTATTATTAAATTCGCCATCATAAACAAAGATTTTACCTCATGACCTATTTCAACTTTAAAAAATGGAATACCATAACCGGATGGTTCACTTTTTTAATAGCTTTTATAACGTATGGTTTAACCATTGAGCCAACCGTAAGTTTTTGGGATGCTGGAGAATATATTTTAACGGCTTCAAAACTTCAAGTGGGTCATCCTCCAGGAGCTCCTTTATTTCAAATGCTTGGAGCCTTTTTCTCTATGTTTGCTTTTGAGCCTTCAAAAATTGGCTATATGCTCAATATGATGAGTGCCATAGCCAGTGCGTTTACCATTCTTTTCATGTTTTGGACCATTACCCTTTTACTTAAGAAGCTAGTGGTTAAAAAACAGGACCTGTCTCAACAAAAAGCCATCGCCATTCTTGGAAGTAGTTTGGTGGGCAGTTTAGCATTTACTTTTACAGATTCTTTTTGGTTTAATGCGGTTGAAACTGAAGTTTATGCCATGGCCACCTTAATTATGGCCATCCTGTTTTGGTTGGCTTTACGATGGGAGCAAGATATGGATACCCCAAGAGGGAACCGTTGGCTTATATTAATTTCTTTTGTTATAGGCTTATCGTTTGGTGTACACTTTATGGGCTTATTGACTATACCTGCTATAGGCCTAATTTATTTCTTTAAAAATAACAAAACGGTTACCATTAAAAATTTTATTATTGCTAACCTGGTTTCTGTAGCGGTGTTATTGTTTATTTTTAAATTATTAGCGCCCAACATTCTACGCATTTTTAGTGGTTTTGAAATCTTTTTTGTAAATTCCATCGGACTTCCTTTTAACTCGGGTTCTATCATCGCAGGCTTGTCTGTAGTGGCCCTGATTTACTATGGCTTAAAATTCACCCATAAAAAAGGCTATAAACATTCAAATACCGGAATTCTTTGTGTTTCGTTTATTATTATTGGGTTTTCTTCATGGCTCATGCTGCCTATTCGAGCCAATGCCAATGTGGTTATTAACGAGAACAACCCTTCAAGTGCACGCGAACTATTGGCCTATTATAATTTAGAGCAGTATCCAGAAACCCATTTGTTTTATGGCCCACAGTTTACGGACCAATATGCCTATCTTGATGAGAACAACCCGTATGTAGACGACAAACCTAAATACGAAAAAGACGAGTCAAAAGGCAAATATGTTGTTGTAAACGATTATAAAAACGCCAAGCAAAATTACAATTCCAAACACGCTTCCATTTTGCCAAGAATGTGGAGTGCAGAACATGCAGAAAACTATATGATATTTACAGGATATCTTGATTTTAAATTGAAACCTGATTATCAAATGCAAAATGAGCTACGAACCTTAATCACCGATTTCAAAAATAATGTGGCTCAAGGCAACGTGGATTATGAAGATTACAACAACTTTCTAAAACGCTACAAAAACTATATTGAGGTTGAAAAACCTACCTTGGCAAGCAACATCGTTTTCATGATTCAATATCAGTTGGGTTATATGTACTGGCGTTATTTTATGTGGAATTTTACTGGGAGACAAGATGATATTCAAGGAAAATATGACAACCACGGAAACTGGATTAGCGGCATAAACCCTATTGACCAATGGCATTTAGGCCTCTCTCAAGACAATCTTCCAAGCGATGTAAAAAACAATAAAGCCCGAAACACGTATTACTTTCTGCCTTTAATCCTTGGTCTTATTGGCTTGTTTTTCTTGTTTAATAAAGACAAGAAGTTATTCTGGACCATGCTCGTATTTTTCCTTTTTACAGGCGTTGCCATTCAATTTTACACCAATGTGCGTCCGTTTGAACCCAGAGAGAGAGACTACTCGGTTGTTGGATCGTTTTATGTGTTTGCGCTTTGGATTGGTTTTGGGGTCTTTTCCATTTATGATAGCTTAAAAAAACTAACCTCTTCTAAACTATTGGCGCCAGCCATCACCTTAGTTTGTCTGGCTTTAGTACCAGGAATTTTAGCGGCAAACAATTGGGACGACCACGATAGATCTGATAAATATACCGCCAGATCCATGGCTAAAATGTATTTAGATTCTTGTGCCGAAAACAGTATTTTATTCACTATTGGCGATAATGATACCTTTGCCCTTTGGTATGCCCAGGAAATTGAAGGTTACAGAACCGATGTTCGCGTTGTTAACACCAGTTTATTTCAAACAGACTGGTATATAGACCAAATGAAACGCCGTGCTTATGATAGTGATCCTGTGCCATCGCAACTCACACACGATCAATATAAATACGGTACCAGAGATTATATTATTAAAGAAACCATTGTTGAAGACACTTTAGATATTAAGGAGTTTCTCAATTTTATAACCAGCAATAATCCAAGAACTAAGTACAAATATATTTTACAGCAACAAGAGATTGATATTAGCGCCATTAGAAATCAAGATTTAAACGCTAATTATTTACCCACCGAATTCATAAGAATTCCGGTCAACAAAGAAAATGCTTTAAAATATGGCATTGTAAAACCAAAAGATGCCGATAAGATAGTGCCTTCTATTGTTATAAGAATTAAAGAAGGAGCGCTTTATAAAAACAGGCTTTTAATGCTTGATATTGTAGCCAACAACGACTGGAAACGATCTATTTATTTTACTGGCGGAAGTTTTGGTGATGACGATTATATCTGGATGAAAGACTACTTACAACTTGATGGCATGTGTTATAAATTAGTTCCCATAAAAACACCAGTAGACAAAGCAAACCCATTTGATATGGGACGCGTTGATAGCGACTTAATGTATGAGAAAGTAAAAAAATGGGATTGGGGCAATAGTGGTAGCCCAGATATTTATCATGATACAGAAACTAGAAAAAACTCCATCTCGTATCGAGGCAATTTAGCCCGTTTGATCGAGCAGTTAATTAATGAAGATAAACTGGATAAAGCCGAAGAAATAGCCAACATTGCCATGGAAAACATGCCGGTTGATTATTTTGGATATTATACCTTGCTAGAACCTTATGTAAGCGCCTACTACGAAGTTGGGAATAAAGAAAAGGCACAACAACTGTTTAAAGATGTTGCAGAAAAATATCAGGAAAATTTAACCTATTACAGTGGATTAACCGTAGCCAACCAAGAGCAATTGTTTGAAGATATTTATACAGATATCCAGCGCTATAAAAGTCTGGTGGATATTTTGATGACCTATGACCCGGAATTTGCCAAAACCGAAAGTGAGCCATTTAATTCATATCTAAAGTTATTTAAGCATTTTTATGATGCAGAAGACGACCCAGATGTACAGCAGCCAGTTGATAAAGACATCCCTATAGATAGTAGCCTAGAACTTAACTAAATGTTGTTAGTTCCTGTAAAAACCCCTTGGTTGGTAAAAAAAATGTTCCCTGATTATATATGGAACATTAAAACTACAGAGTCCGTTATCTATCTTACTTTTGATGATGGTCCTACGCCCGAAATTACAGAATGGGTGTTACAGGTTTTAAAGGACTATGATGCTAAAGCTACTTTTTTTTGTATTGGCAACAATGTAGAAAAACATCCTGATATTTTTAAAAGCATCATCCGTCACGGTCATGCTGTTGGCAATCACACACATCATCATTTAAAAGGTTGGAAAACCAAAACAAACGTCTACCTTGAGGATGTTGCTAAAGCAGAGCAGCTCCTAACGCATTATAGTCAGGATTCAGAATTCAGGATTCAGAAAATTTTTCGTCCACCTTATGGGCGCATCAAAACTAAGCAGGCCAAACAGCTTTTAGCTCTAGGATATCAAATTATTATGTGGGATGTATTATCGTTTGATTGGGATGAGACCATCTCTCAAGAAAAATGCCTAAATCATATCAAAGCGCATACCGATAAAGGGAGTATTATTGTGTTTCATGACAGTGTTAAGGCTTCAAAAAACATGATGCACTTACTACCACAAATTCTAGAACATTACAAAAAACTAGGGTATGCTTTTAAGCCGCTTTTGTTATAAATACTGCTTAATTATTCCTATGAGCGTATTGGCATCTTGCTCACCACTTTGGCGCCATTTCATTTCACCATCTTTGTAAATAATTAAGGTTGGCAAGCCTTTTACCCTTAGGGCTTCTGCTAACTCTTGGTTCTTTTCAACATCAATTTTAATGACTTTAGCTTTGTCGCCAAGTGCTGCGGCAACATCTCTTAAAACCGGATGCATGGCTGTAGATTGGTCATTCCATTCCGTAAAGAAATCTAACAAAACCGGAATGTCTACATCTATTAATTCCCCAAATTTTGACATACGTTATTATTTATTAGTCAAATGTTCTTATACAAACCTACGTATTTTTTTGATATGACGCGTAATTACTATGAAACTGACTTAAAAATCAACTTAAAATAAAAATAAACAATTTATATATAACGACCATCTTTTTAATTACCATTTCTTACAAAATCCTGCCATCAAAACATCAGGCGTTCCTGCTACCTTTTTTTAACTCAATAACCGTAATCTCTGGCCAGATACCAACACGTCCTGGAAATGCGTGATAACCAAAGCCTCTATTCACATTTATAAACCTTCCAAATTCAGAATATAATCCTGCCCATTGTTTATACACATATTGTGATGGACTCCATTTAAAAAACCCGGGTATTTCAATGCCCATTTGAAGCCCGTGCGTATGCCCGCTTAAGGTAATGTGGTAGTTAAAATCATCGTGCTTCACTTTATATTCCCAGTGAGAAGGATCATGAGACATGAGAATTTTAAAATCTTCTTTTTGAATGCCTAACGATGCTTTTTCCAGATCGCCTGCTTGATTAAACCCTTTTCCCCAGTTTTCAACCCCAATTAATGCTATTCGCTGTCCGTCCTTTTCAATGATTCGGTTTTCATTTAACAGCAAATCAAATCCTATTTTTGGGTGAACATCTTTAACATCTTGAAAGTTTTTTGCTTTGTCTTCTTTTGATGGCCAATCTACATAATCGCCATAATCATGATTTCCTAAAATGGAAAACTTGCCGAAAGGCGCTTTAAAATGCTTAAAGGCATCAATCCAATCATTCATTTCATCGGCCTTGTTATTGACAATATCGCCTGTAAAAAGAATCATGTCAGAGTTTTGTTGGTTTATCAAATCTATGCCATATTGAATTTTTTCAGGATTTGTAAAACTTCCTGAATGAATGTCAGAAATTTGAGTAATAGTAAACCCATCAAAAGCCTCTGGTAAATCGTCAAAAGATAATTGATATTTTAAAACCTTATAATTGTAACGTCCTTGAAAAATTCCATATAAAAAAGAAGCAAATGGAATGGTTGCCAAGCCCAATGCCAATTTTGAAAGAAACAGGCGTCTGCTTGGAATTGGCTGTGTTTCAGTAACAGACACATACGACATAAGTTTTTGAAAAACCCTCACTATATCTTCGCCAAACATAACCACCACAATAACCAATTTAGGAATCAAAAAGGTAAGCAGTAGTCCAGTAGCTAACTGAAATCCTTTGGTTTGTCCAGCACTTCTTGGTGTTGCGTATAAGGTGTAAAATAAATTTAGATAAATAGCAAGCGCTATTAGGATCCAAACCACTTTCACATATTTGTTTTTGGTAATGGTTTTAAGTGCTTGAAAAGCATAAAACTCTATTAAAAAAAAGAATGCTGAAAATATTAAGAGTGCTATGAAAAATCGAGACATAGAATTTTTTTTTCAAATTTAAAAAGTTAAAGATATAATGTCGTGCTATTTAATGTAAGATTAACAATTTATAATTTAAAAACATCCTATTGTTTTGCTCAATAAAGACTCAAAAAAAGCAAAACCACGAATATTCATTAAATAATAGGCATTAATTATTCATATCTTACTATTTTAGTTCTCTGTTAATAACCCATTAAAAAATACCCAAAAAATGTAACGAATTGGTTTTTAATGACCGCTCAAATACGTTTGCCCATGAAACGAAGACAATTTTTAAAAAACGCTCCGCTTAGTGCTGCAGGCCTGTTGTCTGTTCCTGTATTTGCTAATTATCAGGACCGTAAAGACCCGACATCTGTTACCAAATCGCTTATAAAACCACTCGTGGTTTGCACTTGGAATTTTAAAAATGCCACTGCCAAAGCATGGGAAATTTTAAGCAATCATGGTACTTCTTTAGATGCTGTAGAACAAGGTGTTATGGTTGAAGAAGCAGACCCAACCAATGAAACCGTTGGCTTAGGTGGAAGGCCAGACCGCGATGGTAACGTAACTTTAGATGCTTGCATTATGGATAAAGATGGCAACTGCGGTTCTGTAGTTTATCTACAAAACATTGTACATCCGATATCGGTGGCAAGGAAAGTTATGGAACTTACCCCACATATCATCTTAGCAGGAAAAGGGGCTGAACAATTTGCTTATGAAAATGGGTTTAAAAAAACCAATTTGCTGACAGAAAGCACCAAAAAACAATACGAAGCATGGAAAACAACCTCAACATATGAAACCATTATCAACATTGAAAACCACGACACCATAGGCATGCTAGCCATTGATGGTAACGGCGATCTCGCCGGCGCTTGTACTACCAGTGGCATGGCCTATAAAATGGCTGGCCGAGTTGGAGATTCGCCCATAATTGGCGCGGGTCTTTTTGTAGATAATGAAGTTGGAGGCGCAACTGCTACAGGAGTTGGCGAAGAAGTGATTAAGACCGTTGGCAGTTTTTTAATTGTAGAACTCATGCGCCAAGGGAAATCGCCTCAAGAAGCTTGCGAAGAAGGCGTTAGGCGCATCATGAAAAAAAACCAAGGCAGAACCGATTTTCAAATTGGCTTTTTAGCCATTAATAAACAAGGAGAAACCGGAGGCTATTGTGTGCATCCAGGATTTACGTATAGTCAATTTACAAACCAAGGACAAACAGAACAAACCGTTGAGTCCTATTATAAAAAATAAAACTAAACAGTAACATGTCAAACCAAAAACGCCTTTTCTTAGTCGATGCCTACGCGCTTATTTTTCGTGGGTATTACGCCTTTATAAAAAATCCAAGAATCAATTCAAAAGGCTTAGATACCTCGGCCATTATGGGCTTTATGAATTCATTGCTCGATGTTATTAAAAGAGAACGTCCAGACCATTTAGCCGTTTGTTTTGATAGAGGTGGCAGTGTAGACCGTGTAGAACTCTTTGAAGCTTATAAAGCCAATAGAGATGCTACACCCGAGGCTATTAAAATAGCCGTGCCTTATATTGAAGACATCCTTAAAGCCATGCACATTCCCATTATGGTTAAAGAAGGCTTTGAAGCAGATGATGTTATCGGAACACTTTCAAAACAAGCCGAGAAAGAAGGCTATCAAACCTTTATGGTCACACCCGATAAAGATTTTGCTCAATTGGTAAGTGAGAATATTTTTATGTACAAACCCGTTTTTGGTGGTGGCTACGAAACTTGGGGCATTGAAGAAGTGAAGAAAAAATTTGAAGTAGATGACCCTTTGCAAGTGATAGACTTTTTAGGTATGATGGGCGACTCCTCCGATAACATTCCCGGACTTCCCGGTGTTGGCGAAAAAACCGCCAAAAAACTCCTTGCAGAATATGGCAGTATGGAAAACTTATTGGCCAATACCCATGAGCTAAAAGGCAAAATGAGAGAAAACATAGAAGCCAATAAAGATTTGGGAATGCTTTCCAAAAAGCTGGCTACCATTATGCTAGATGTTCCTGTGGTGTTTGATGCTAAAGATTTTGAACTAGACCAGCCCGATTTAGCAAAAGTCACCAGTATTTTTGAAGAACTGGAATTCAGACAGTTACTGGCCAATTTTCAAAAGACCTTTTCAACGGAAACACCAACGGTTTCAAAAGAAAACACCAAAGAACCAACTTCAACCGAAACATTAAAACAGGAAACCAAACCCACATCAACCAAAGCGGGTGCAGGACAATTTTCGCTGTTTGGAGGCGATGATAATGAAGGCGAACCGATTATAAACCACAGTTCCAGAAACACTTCAGAAACCACGGCGCATTTTTATCAAAGCGTTGCAACTGGCTTGGCAACCAAGCTATTCATTCAAAATTTGCTCAAACAAAAAAGCGTCTGTTTTGATACGGAAACCACAGGCATTAATCCCATCACTGCAGAATTGGTTGGGATTGCCTTTTCTTGGGAAGCTGGCAAAGGATTTTACGTACCGTTTCCTGAAAACCGAGACGAAGCTCAAACCTTGATAGAACTATTGCGTCCGTTTTTTGAAAACGAATCCATTCAGAAAATTGGGCAGAATTTAAAGTATGACATTAAAGTGCTTCGTAAATACCACATCAAGGTTAAAGGAACGCTCTTTGATACCATGCTGGCCCATTACCTCATCAATCCGGATATGCGCCATAATATGGATGTACTGGCAGAAACCTACTTAAATTATTCACCTATATCTATTGAAACCCTTCTTGGTAAAAAAGGAAAAAACCAACTGAACATGAGAGAGGTTCCATTAGAAAAGCAAACCGAATATGCTGTTGAAGATGCAGACATTACCTTGCAGTTAAAAGAGCATTTTGAAAAAGAATTGGGCGAAGCCAATACCCAAAAGCTGTTTGATGAGATTGAAGTTCCGTTGTTACGTGTTTTAGCCGATATGGAATTGGAAGGCATTAATTTAGATAAAGCCTTCCTCAATTCTCTGTCTGAGCAATTAGATTTAGACATTAAAACCTTAGAAACAACTATTTACAAAGAAGCTGGAGAAACCTTTAACATTGCATCACCAAAACAGCTGGGAGACATCTTATTTGATAAGCTTAAACTGGTTGACAAACCTAAAAAAACCAAAACCGGTCAATATGCCACTAGTGAAGATATTCTAAGTTATCTAGCTAAAGACCACACCATTATTCAACATATTTTAGACTATCGGGGTCTGGCAAAATTAAAAAGTACCTATGTGGATGCGTTACCCAATCAGGTAGAACCTTCCACTGGACGCGTTCATACAGACTATATGCAAACCGTTGCAGCTACTGGACGTTTAAGCAGTAATAACCCAAACCTTCAAAACATTCCAATAAGAACCGAGCGCGGTAAACAGGTAAGAAAAGCGTTTATTCCGCGAAATAACGATTATATCTTGCTGGCGGCCGATTATTCTCAAATAGAATTGCGTATCATTGCATCATTGAGCCATGAAGAAACCATGATTCAAGCCTTTAAACACGGCGAAGACATTCATGCTTCAACCGCTTCCAAAGTCTTTAATGTGCCTTTAAGTGAGGTGACCCGTGAGCAACGAAGCCAAGCTAAAACCGTTAACTTTGGGATTATTTACGGTGTTTCGGCTTTTGGATTGAGTAATCAAACCGATTTATCCAGAGGCGAATCGAAAGAACTGATTGACACGTATTATGAAACCTACCCCAAATTAAGGCAATACATTAATAATCAAATTCATTTTGCCAGAGAACACGGCTATGTTCAAACAGTCTTAGGCAGAAGGCGTTATTTAAACGATATCAACTCCAGAAATGCCGTAGTTAGAGGCGCAGCCGAGCGAAATGCTGTAAATGCGCCCATTCAAGGCAGTGCGGCCGATATTATAAAAATAGCCATGATTCGCATTCATGACACGTTGGAAGCCAGATCTTATAAAACCAAAATGCTGTTGCAAGTTCATGACGAATTGGTTTTTGATGCTTACAAACCCGAATTGGAAACGATTAAGGAACTTGTAAAAACAGAAATGGAACGGGCTTATAAGCTGGAAGTACCATTAGACGTAGATTTAGGTGTTGGACATGATTGGCTAGAAGCGCATTAAACAGAAGTAACCCTTACATGTTATATGATTACAAAAAATTCCCGAATTCAAATCCTTGATGTTATTAGAGGGTTTGCCATTGTTTCTATCATGCTTTTGCACAATATTGAACATTTTGATGTTTACTATTTCTCAGACCAATTACCATTCTGGATGGTGCCTTTAGATAAATTGATTTGGGACAGCCTTTTTTTTATGTTTGGAGGCAAATCATATGCCATTTTCGCCCTGATGTTTGGCGTTACATTTGCCATTCAATTAACCAATCAAGAGCAAAGAGGAAAGCCCTTTCGCGCTCGATTTGCATGGCGCTTGTTGTTGTTATTCGGCTTTGGCTTATTAAATTCAGCCTTTTTTCAAGGAGACATTTTAACCATTTATGCGGTGATTGGGTTGTTGCTTATTCCGCTCTCAAAATTATCTGAAAAAGTGTTGTTATGGCTGGCCGCTTTTTTAATGCTCTTACCTTTTGAATGGTTTCAACTATATCATGCTTTACAACATCCCTTGGAAAAAATAAGCGATCCTGTTTCATGGACCTATTTTGGAAATATGATGGCTTACATACCCAATGAATCCTTTATCGATACCGCGGTTGGAAACTTAACCAATGGAAAAATAGGTGTGCTACTCTGGAATTGGGAAAATGGCCGTTTTTTTAGCATTTTAGCCTTGTTTATATTTGGTTTTATTCTTGGCAAACGACATTTATTTATTTGGAGCGAAACCAGTAAAATTTTTTGGAACAGACTTTTAACCGTTTCTCTTATGGCATTCATTCCTTTATATTTAATACAAACCCATCTGGAATCGTGGATTGAAAGCGACATCATTCGTCGATCGGTTTTAACCATAGAAACGGCTTGGACCAATTTTGCATTTATGATGGTGCTTGTTTCTGGGTTAACGCTGTTATTTCAAAAACCATATTTTAAAAATAAACTCATGTATTTCTCTTATTTTGGAAGCATGAGCCTTTCAAATTATATCATTCAATCCATTATTGGCTCAAGTCTTTATTACGGTTGGGGCTTAGGGCTTTACCAATATACTGGCGCTACTTATGGGCTTTTAATAGGCGTTACCCTAACCATTCTTATGGGGCTATTCTGTAAATGGTGGGCAAAACGTTTTAAGCAAGGTCCTTTTGAAACGCTGTGGCATAAAGCCACGTGGCTTGGCAGTCGTTAAAATGCATGCAAGTTCCTGATAAACAGAGTTTTTTAAACCCAATGTATGATATATATCATATTTTATTTCATTAAAAAATGGTCTATTTTAAGATGTTATAAAAAAGAATGATTATCAAATTAAAATTACTCCTTTCCATCAGTGCAATACTTTGCTTTTCTGCATGGTTACAAGCACAAACCAGTGGTACCATGACTTTTACCTTTACACAAGGAGTTCCAATAGATACTTCCATCGAAGGAGGTTGTGTTATGGCCGTGTGGATTCAAAGTGGAACCACATTTACCAAAACAAAAATACGTTATGTAACGTGAATAATGGATAATAAAAACACTCAAATGCTTAGAGATAAAGTTACAGAATTCTTTGTGAAATTGGATGATTTTCAGCAAGAATTTACTCAAAACATGGAAAATCATCCAAAATTAGTAGAC
>PFKE01000109.1 GCA_002784145.1 Flavobacteriaceae bacterium CG_4_10_14_3_um_filter_33_47
TAGTATTTGTGATACACGTTCACGAAAAATAAAAACGACATTTTTTAATCAAATGAACACTCTTTTGGACTGGAACACAATCAGCAGCCTTTTAGATAAGCATTACATAAAAGGAAAAAGTGCCACGGGCGCACCCAGTTACGATGGTCTGCTATTGTTTAAAATGTGTTTATTGCAGACTTGGTATGGATTAAGTGACTATGAGGTAGAAGACCGCGTAAACGACAGTATTTCTTTTGGTTATTTTTGTGGTCTTAACATCGACCAAGTAGCACCAGATCACAGTACGTTGTCCCGTTTTCGAAGCCTGATGACAAAAGCAAAAGCCTACGAGCCACTGTTCAAAGAGATCAACAGGCAGTTGGGAGCCCAAAAAATAATAGTAAGAACAGGAGTTATTGTTGATGCCAGCGTAATAGACACCCCATTAAGGCCCAAAGGCAGAACCAATCATAAAGTAACCGAAGACAGAAAGGATGAAGAGGAAGTTGAAGTGGTCAAGGACTATGCAGATAGTGTAGATACCGAAGCTGCTTGGTTAAAGAAAGGCGGCAAGTATCGATTTGGCTATAAAAAACATCACGTTACGGACAACGAAGGCTTGGTTTTAGGTGTATTGACCACAAAGGCAAGCATCAATGAAGTTGGTAATTTAGAAGACTTACTGGACACCGCAGATTTGCCAGAAGATATTGCGCTAAAAGCAGACAAAGGCTATCAATCAAAGAAAAACGCGGCACTGCTCAAAAAAAGAAAGCTAAAAAACCATATTCTAAAAAAAGCCTATAAAAACAAGCCTTTGACACATTGGGAGAAAGTATTTAACAAACTCATAGGCAAAACAAGATTTAAAGTGGAACGTACTTTTGGAGGAATCAAGCGCTGGTTTTCTGGAGGAACAGCAAGGTACAGGGGTATTAAAAAAATGCACACCCAAAACCTTATGGAAGCTATGTGCTACAATTTATACCGAAGTCCAGGGATACTTGCGTCCATTTGTAAAAATTAAGGAAAAACGAACGTTAAAAACAGGATTATCCAACTTAAAATCAACTAAAAACCTAAAAATGAATGAAATTTAGACCGAAATTTGATATTGGAAATGCAAATTGAAATTAATCTAGGTTTTGCAATGGTCTTGAGTTGGCATATATACCAAATATGCCTATTTGTACGGTGGCTTTTACAGCATGGCATACAACTATTACGAGATGAAATCGTTTTAATGTTTTATATCAGCAGCTAAACGAAGTTAGTAAAATTTCTTACAGGTCAATTATTTTAAATCTTATAAAAACAACAAAGCCTTTTAGTAACATCTAAAAGGCTTTGCAATATAAAATAATGGGTTCAAAATTATTTTGAGTTGTTGTTTTTATTAATATCTACCATACCTTCTTTTGGATCTATTTGTACTTTTGCAACAGGTTTTAAGGCTGTAAATGTGTAAGTAGGGTATGCCCAAGCCCAATCAGCTATAATGGTTGCGGTTGTTGGCTTTTCACCGCGCATCATTTGTAGCGGAATGTAGAAATCTTCTGTGCTTCCGTCTGTATAGGTTATCGTTAAGTCAATAGGCATAGGCATTAAACCCATGCGCTCTAAAGTTACTGTATTACCTTCAACAGCTTTAACGGCATAGTCAATGGTATTGGTGGTTTGACCAAAATCCATTAAATACCAATCCAATTCTAAACCAGATACTTTTTCAGCGGTGCGGATTATATCATTGGGTGTTGGATGCTTAAAAGCGAAATCTTTAAAATATTTTTTAATGGTTTGTTTTAAGAGGTCTTCACCCATAATATAGCCTAATTGTGCTAAAAAAACTTCGCCTTTTGAGTATGCAGAAATGCTGTAGGCTTGATTATATACATAGCGGTCTGCATGCGTTGTAAGTGGTTGCTCTTTACCAGAGGTTGCTAAATAAATGTAACCTCTAAAGGCATTTTTTGTTGGGTTTTCTAGATTTTTTTGAAGGATTTCGTTTTCGGCCAGGTCGCTTATGTAACTGGTAAAGCCTTCGTCCATCCATTCGTGCTTAGATTCATTGGATGCCAATAAAAATTGAAACCAGGTATGTGCCATTTCATGGGCAATAACACCAAATAAACCATTAAAGCTTCCTTCACCAACAATTAGGGTACACATGCCATATTCCATACCGCCATCGCCGCCTTGAATTACGGAGTATTGCTCGTAAGGATACTGTCCAACATGCTCACTGTAATATTGCATAAGTTCCACGGTTTTAGATTGAACATTTTTCCAGTTTTCCAACTTGTCTTTAGGCATGGTGTTTTTATAGAAAAAATGCAATAGTGGTCCGTTTGGTACTTGCATGGTATCATGATGGTAGTTGGGGTCTGCAGCCCAAGTAAAATCATGCACATTGGGTGCTACAAAATGCCATGATAGTTTATCGGCTTTGGTGTTTTTTACTTTTTCTAAAGTATAGCCATGACCAATGTCTTGTGGATTTTGCAAGTAGCCAGTACCACCAATGGTATAATTTTTATCAATGTTTATAGTGACATCAAAATTGCCCCAAACCCCATGAAATTCTCTTGCTATGTAAGGGTCTGCGTGCCATCCTTCAAAATCATATTCGGCTAATTTTGGATACCATTGAGCCATGGAAAGCGCCACGCCTTCTTTGTTGTTTTTACCTGCTCGGCGTATTTGAAGTGGCACTTGACCTTTAAAAACCATCTCAAAAGTAACTTGTTCTCCGGGCTGAATAGGCGTTGCCAAATCAACCTCTAAAACAGTCCCAACCGTTTCATAATGGAGCGCTACCCCATTTTGTGTTAAGGTTTCTACCTTTAAAAAACCTTGATCTTCCAGAGCCAATTTACTAATGCGATCTCCAACACGAGAATCTGGATCAGCAATAGTTAATGAACGTATATCCATTTCGCTTCCTGGCTGAAAGGCATTGTAAAATAAATGGTAATACACACGATTTAAAACATCGGGTGAATTGTTGGTGTAAACCAAATGCTGTGTGCCAGAGTATTGATAGGTTTTTACATCCATATCAACATTCATGGTGTAATCCACATGTTGTTGCCAATAGTCGTGATTTTGATTTGAAATGGTCTTTTTTTGAACTGGATTTGTAGCCCGGCAAGAAAACAGAATGGTTATTAAAAATAGTAGAGAAAGCGTTTTTTTCATAGATTTTTTTCGTTTTAAAATATAAAAAGGGGTGATGTGCCCCTTTTTATCATTGTTGTAGTGTGTTTATTTTGTTTGAGACGCCATAATTAAGGCGTTATAGGCATTTACTATGTTGCCAGATTTAGTTAAATCTCCAATAGGTTTTATGTTATTGGCATCTCCGCCAGTTACTACTTTGGTTTGTAAAGATAACCCAGAATTCATTAAGATGTGCTTTACTTGAGATGCTGATAATTTTGGGTAATAAGAGCGAATCAATGCTGCAACCCCAGCGACTGCGGGAGCCGCCATTGAAGTACCGCCTTTGGTATCATATTCATTTTCTGGTGTTGTAGAATATATTTTTGCTCCAGGCGCAAATACATCAACATTTATTTTACCATAGTTTGAAAAGCCAGCAATCATATTAGGGCCATATTTTGGTTCTAAAGCACCAACGGTGATAAAATTATCAGATACTTCTGGGCCATTGTTTACTTGATCATTTGGGTAAATATCTGTTTTATCTAAATCTTTACTTTCATTTCCTGCAGCATTAACAAACAAAACATCGTGTTTTCCTGCATAAGCAATGGCGTCTCTTACCCAGTCACTATGGGTAGCATAGTATTTACCAAAACTGCCGTTAATAACTTTAGCGCCGTTATCAACCGCATAGCGAATGGCTAAGGCAACATCTTTATCATATTCATCACCATTAGGAACGGTTCGTATTGACATGATTTCTACGTTATTTGCAACACCATTAGCGCCTAAGCCATTGTTTCTTTCGGCTGCAATAATTCCTGCAACATGGGTTCCGTGGCTTTCGCTTTTCTTTACAGGTTTAACGTTGCCGTTACCGTAATATTTAGTGCTCATATCGTCAGGATTATCGCCATTAATTCGACCTTTAAAATCTTTATTTAAATTATAATTTAAACGATCGTTAATGCTTTCTAAAGCACCTTCTATTTCTTTATAAGCTTCGCCAATAGAATCTAATCCGTTACTGTACATGTATTTCATCATTTGAACAGCTTGAGTTACTTCTTGGTTATCTGTTGAGATGCCTTCTACATCTTCTTTGGTGTAATCTTTTTTATTGAGAAAGTTTGCTATGGCTTCATCGGCACCTTTAACACGTTGATAAATTTGATCATACTGAGTTTTTCTAGCAGACCATTTTTGATATTCTGTGTCATACTCTTCTTTTGCTTTATTGTATTCTGGGTTACTGGTGTCTCCACTTGCCAAAATGCGCACATATTCCAACTGCTCATCATAACCATCGCCCAAGAAATTCCAGCCATGAACATCGTCAATATAGCCGTTTTTATCATCGTCTTTACCGTTATTTGGAATTTCTCCTTTATTGGTCCAAACCACATCATTTAAGTCTTCATGATCTATATCAATACCAGAATCTACCACCGCAACAATTACTTTTTTACCTGTTTTGTTTTTAATGATTTCTGCATATGCTTTATCGACACTCATTCCTGGTATGGTATCTTTAATAAGGTCTAAGTGACCCCAATGGTGTTTTTCAGCCTCTGTTAAATCGGCTGTTTTTAAAGGGGACGTGTCTATGTTTTCAATAGGTGTTGATAAGATGGCTGAAGAACTTCCACAGTTAAACAGAACGGACGCAAATAGCGTCGAGAACAATAATAATTTTAATGATTTCATGTGTTTATATTTATTTTTATTTAAAGGTCACAAGGAACATCCATTTTATCATTTCGTTGTGCGATTGATAATTAATCATGGATGTTTCATTTGAGTTAATTATTAATTAAAAATGTCAGACGCCTTAAAAATTTCTTTAAGCCTTACGCCTTTTTCGGTATGCTGTACGGTAATGATTTCGTTGTGTGCATCGTGTTCTAAAAACAGATAATAGTTATTATCGGCTGCAAGGTTTAAAAAAGTTTCTTTTTCGTCTAGTGTTAGCAAAGGTCTGGTGTCATAACCCATTACGAATGGAAGAGGTAAATGACCAACGGTTGGAAGTAAATCTGCCATAAAGCAGATGGTTTTATTTTTATATTGAATAATGGGAATCATTTGCTTGTCTGTATGGCCATCAGCAAAAAAAACATCAAACCCAAGCTCAGAATTTTTTAGGGTCTTTTCTTTAGGAATGGAGGTGAATTTAAGTTGACCTGATTCTTGCATTGGTAAAATATTCTCTTTTAAGAAAGAAGCCTTTTCACGTTTGTTAGGTTGTGTTGCCCAAAGCCAGTGATCTTGATTGCTCCAAAATTGAGCATTTTTAAAAGCGGGTTCATAACCTGTTTTATTATGATTCCATTGAATGCTGCCGCCACAATGATCAAAATGTAAATGTGTTAAGAACACATCCGTTATATCATTTGGATGAAAACCGTGGTTTTTTATCGATTTTTCTAAGGTATCATCACCATACAAATAATAGTATCCAAAAAACTTTTCGCCTTGTTTGTTGCCCATACCAGAGTCTATTAACACAAGTCTATTGCCATCTTCAATGAGTAAACAACGCGCCGTTAAATCTATCAAGTTATTGGCATCGGCGGGATTGGTTTTATGCCATATAGATTTAGGAACCACACCAAACATAGCGCCTCCATCAAGTTTAAAATTTCCTGAATTAATGGGGTATAAATTCATAAGAACACAAAATTATGTAAAACGGGTAGAATAAGTGCTAATTGTTAAGAAATTATTAAGATTCAAAGCAAAATATAATGTTTAATATCATATAAAGGCAACAAAAAGCCAAAAAGCATTCTTTTTTAAATCAACAAGCTTTTTAATATGCCTCAAGTATTTTCAGTACTTTCGATAAAATTAAACAACGTGAAAAATCATTTTAGTTTTTCTCGTTTTTATTAGTATTTTCACGTTAAATTTTGATTAATGATTGAGCTAGCAGGTATTATTGTTTTAGGAATTCTCGCCCAATGGGTTGCGTGGAAGTTTAAAATTCCTGCTATTTTGCCTTTAATATTAATTGGTTTGTTGGTTGGACCCATCGCAGCAACTTTTTTAAGTAAAGATGGCGCTAAGTGGATAGAACCTATTTGGAACGGTACCAATGGATTATTTCCTGGTGATGGCTTGTTTTATTTTGTATCTCTAGCCATTAGTATTATTCTGTTTGAAGGCGGCCTAACACTTAAACGTTCTGAAATTAAACACGTGGGGCCCGTAATAACCAAACTTATAACACTAGGTTCTGTAATCACTTTTTTTGGTGCTGGCGTTTTAGCTCATTTTATATTTGGTTTAAGTTGGGAAATCTCTTTTTTATTTTCTGCACTCATTATTGTAACAGGGCCTACAGTTATTACACCTATTTTAAGAAATATTCCTCTTAAGAAAGATGTTTCCACAGTTTTAAAATGGGAAGGAATTTTAATTGACCCCATTGGCGCATTGGTTGCTGTATTGGTGTTTGAGTTTATAAGCGTTGAAGGTAGTACAGGATTTACAAAAATGGCACTCATTGAATTTGGTAAAATCGTTTTTTTTGGAACCATTATAGGATTTGCCTTTGCCCGGGCTTTAGCTTTTGCAATCAATAAAAAATTCATCCCTCATTATTTATTAAATGTTGTTTCATTATCAACGGTGCTATTGGTATTTGTTGAATCTGAAATTTTAGCTCACGAATCAGGTTTATTGGCCGTGGTTGTTATGGGTATGGTGCTAGGAAACAGAAAGTTGGAGAACCTTAAAGAACTTTTATATTTCAAGGAATCTTTAAGTGTTTTGTTAATTTCTATTTTATTCATTTTATTGGCCGCCAATATTAATATGGATGATTTAATGTTGTTGTATAGATGGGAAACAGCCTTATTGTTTACTGTGGTCGTTTTTATAATCAGACCCTTGAGCGTTTTTTTATGTACCATGGGTTCAAAATTAAAATTTAACGAAAAACTCTTCATAAGTTGGGTTGGCCCTCGAGGAATTGTTGCGGCTGGAATAGCCTCTTTATTTGGCAGTAAGCTTATAAAGCAAGGTGTTTCTGGTGCTGAATATATTACACCATTGGTGTTTATGATTGTTTTAGGAACCGTTTTACTTAACGCCACCACAGCCAGAGTTTTTGCTAAAGTAGTCGGCGTATTTCTAAAAAGGTCTGAAGGCATTTTAATTATTGGGGCTTCGCAAGTATCCAGACTTATTGGTCGCTATTTAGAAGATAATGGCAGACATGTGGTATTAATTGATAGTAATCAAAACAACATTATGTTAGCTCATGAATTAGGTTTAGAAGCCTTGAATACAGATATTTATTCTGAAACCTTAGACGATAATATTGAGTTGAATGATGTTGGGTTTTTAATGGCTTTAACAGGAAGTGCTGATATTAATGAATATGCTATTAATAAATTTAGTGACCAATTTGGAGAAAATGGATCTTTTAGATTGATTTCTGTTGATGAAATGAATGACCCAGAACACAACCCAAAGGAGGGTTTGTTTTCACACACAGACGATTTTATAATGCTTACAGAAGTAGCGCGTAATTACCCAAAAATTAATGAAATTGAAATAAAAAATAGGGCTCATTATGAAGAACTCATTGAAATAACCAATAATGACCGCTATAGAATACCTCTTTTAGTAAAAGATAAGAAAGGGGTTTTGGAAATCATCTCATCTTATAATACAGCGATTAGCAAAGTTGAAAAAGGATATAAATTGGTGTATTTAGGAAAGCCATTTGAAACATAGATAAAAAAAAGCCATAAAGCATTGTTTTATGGCTTTTTAGTTTAATGGTTTTGATGATTATTTTAAAATTTGAATCTCAGTAAAATCTTTATTAACCACAAAAGCATTTTCGCCCATAACTTTTATGGTGTCAAAAGCAAATTCCTCTTTGTCAATTTTAATTTTTGATACTTTAAACGGAAAACCATGAAGGTTTAATTTAAAGGTTTCAAAAGGAGCCATGTATTTACCAGATTTATATTGATGAATATTCAGTTCTGATTCGGTTCCAATAAGCTTGAGGTTTCTTAAGCTGTATCGCCCTTTAATATAATCATAACCATCATGTGCGTCTTCATAGATTTGAGATGAACTTTCGCCAACTTTATAATAGACCTCTAAGGTTATTTCTGCAATAACTTTTTCTCCTACATATTGTTGTACAGGATATTTAGGAATCATAGCGCCATCTCTTACAAAGATAGGCATACTATCTAAATCGGCATCCACCCAAAGTTCTTGGCCGCCTTCAACCAGTTCATCGGTCCAGAAATTATACCAATTTCCAATGGGAAAATACATGCGTCTGCCTTTAGCATTAGGCTCATTAATAGGGCAAACCAATATTTTTTCGCCAAAAATAAACTCATCGTTTCTGTAATGCGTATGAGGATCTGTCTGGTCATATAGCACTAACGATTTTAGAATAGGAACGCCTTCGTTGGCATATCTCCAAAACGCGGTATATAAATAGGGCAATAATTGATATCTTATTTCTATAAACTTTCTAACAATATTGGTAACGTTCGTTCCAAAAGCCCATGGTTCTTGGTCGCCATGATCACCAGATGAGTGCGTTCTGCAAAACGGATGAAAAACACCTAACTGTATCCAGCGTGCATATAATTCGCCATTAGGTTGTTCAGCAAAACCACCAATATCTGAACCCACAAAAGAATAACCAGACAGACACATACGTTGCGCCTGAATGTTTGCAATGCTTAAATGTTCCCAGGTAGCTACGTTATCACCCGTCCAAGTAGAGGTGTAGCGCTGTGTTCCTGAGTAAGCAGCTCTTGTAATAACAAAAGGTCTTTTAGGATAAGAGAATTTTTTTAATCCTTGGTAGGTCGCTCTTGCCATTTGCATTCCATAAACATTGTGTGCTTTTCTGTGGCTGCAAGGGTTGCCATCATAATCGTGTCTTACGTCGTTTGGAAATGTTTTACCCGGAACATCCATAACCGCGGGTTCATTCATATCGTTCCAAACGCCTTTAACACCAATATCTTCAACGAGTTCTTTAAATAAATCGGACCACCAATCGCGGACCTCGGGGTTTGTAAAGTCTGGAAAATAACATTCGCCCGGCCATACTTTACCTTTCATATATGGACCATCGGCACGTTTACAGAAATAATCGTTTTCCAAACCTTCTTTAAAGACACTATAATCGTTATCAATTTTTATTCCGGGATCAATAATAACAATGGTTTTAAATCCGTCATCAGCGAGTTCTTTTACCATCTTTTTTGGGTCTGGAAAGTATTCTTTGTTCCAAGTAAAACATCTAAAACCTTCCATATAATCAATATCCAAATAAATGGCATCACAAGGAATTTGCAACTCCCTAAATTTTGAAACAATTTCTTTTACTTTCAATTCTGGAAAATAACTCCATTTGCATTGGTGATAGCCTAAGGTCCATAAAGCAGGCATTTCATGTGGTTTTCCGGTTAAATCGGTATAGTTTGCAACCACTTCAGACATGTCTGGCCCATAAAAGAAGTAATAGTTCATTTCGCCGCCTTGAGCCCAAAAGCTGGTTATATTTCTTCGCTCATGGCAAAAATCGAAATTTGAACAGAATGTGTTATCAAAAAAGATTCCGTAAGCTTTTTTGTTGTGTAATAAACCAGTATAAAAAGGAATGGCCTTATAAATAGGGTCTGAATCCTTGCTAAAAGCATAAGAATCTGTTACCCAATTTTCAAATCTTTTTCCTTTTAGGTTGTTGTCAACGGGTTTATCGCCCAAGCCATAATACGCTTCACCAGCATGAGATGTTTTTGACATTTTAACAACGTTACCACCAAATTCATAACTTTCCTCCCAATGAAAACCAAGCTCATCTTCACAGATTAATTCAAGATCTTTAGCATCATAAATGGAAGATCGGGTGTCTTCTTTCGAGATGTGACAGATAAGTTTTGATGTTGTAATGATGTATTTTTCAATGTCTTCAGTCACTTCCAATAAATTATAGCCTCTGCTTGCATATTTAGTGATGGCATACGAAAAGTCTTTTTCAAAAATTCCAGTGGTTGTATATCTAAATCTTAAAACGCTGTCTCTAACAACAGTTATGTGTAAAACCACATCGTTTTCGGTGGTAAAAGAGAGCGTATCTAAGTTTTTTTGGTATGAAATTATTTTTGATGGAAATAAATTTCCTTTATATTCTAATTCAGTATTTAAAATCATAAATAGAGAGATTTAGTAAATGGCGAAAATACTAAAATTAATAAATTTAGTCCCCGCATTTTTTACAAAAAAACGCAGAGATAATTGTGTATTTTATAATGGAATAGGCTTATAATTAAACAAATCTTAGTTTGTTAGGATTTGAATTGTAAAACCGTTATGCCTAAAGGAGGTAATACAAGTTCTGCTGAGTATTCTTTTCCGTTCCAGGCAGTTTTTTTGATAGGAATGTCTTTTTTATTGCAAACTCCAGTTCCACCAAATTCAGCGGCATCACTATTAAAAATTTCAATGAGTTTGCCTTTATCCGGAATACCAATTTTGTAGTGTTCTCTAACGGTTGGGGTTAAATTGCAAACCACGACCACATTGTTTTCTGGAGCATTTCCTTTTCTGATATAAGATATGACACAATTTTCATGGTCGTCATAACTAATCCATTCAAAACCTTCATTGCTAAAGGCTTTTTCATATAGTGAAGGTGTCGATTTATATAAGGTGTTAAGCGCTTTAAAATAATTTTGAAAGTTTTTATGAGGTTCAAATTCCAATAAATTCCAATCAAGACTTTCCTGAAAATTCCATTCGTTGTATTGGCCAAACTCACTTCCCATAAACAACAATTTTGCTCCAGGATGTGTATACATATAACCGTATAACAAACGAAGGTTTGCAAAACGTTGCCATTCATCACCGGGCATTCTTCCTAAAATTGAGTTTTTTCCATACACCACTTCGTCATGAGAAAGTGGTAACATAAAATTCTCTGAGAATGCATACGCTAAACTAAAGGTGATGTCGTTTTGGTGAAACTTTCTATAAATAGGGTCTTTAGCAAAATACTCTAAGGTATCATGCATCCAGCCCATCATCCATTTCATTCCAAAACCAAGACCACCTAAAAAAACCGGTTTTGAAACGCCCGGAAATGCGGTAGATTCTTCAGCAATGGTTTGTGTGTCTGGGAATGAGGCATAAATTTCCTGATTTAATTCCTTTAAAAAGTCAATGGCATCAAGATTTTCCCTTCCACCAAAAATATTAGGTTCCCACTCGCCATCTTCTCTGGAATAATCTAAAAATAACATAGACGCAACGGCATCAACGCGTAAAGCATCTGCATGGTATTGATCCATCCAGAAAACGGCATTGCTTATTAAAAACGCCTTGACTTCATTTCTTCCATAGTTAAAAATTAAACTTTTCCAGTCTTGGTGGTATCCTTTGCGTTTATCGGGATGTTCATATAAATTGGAGCCATCAAAAAAGCCCAAACCATGAGCGTCTTCTGGGAAATGGGAGGGCACCCAATCTAAAATGATTCCAATATCATTTTGATGAAGTTTATCCACCAGATATTTAAACTCTTCGGGATAACCAAACCTTGAAGTTGGTGCAAAATAACCTGTTAGTTGATATCCCCAAGATGGGTCGTAGGGGTATTCCATGATTGGCATCAGTTCAACATGGGTAAAATTCATGTCTTTTACATAGTTAACCAAATCATCGGCCAATTCATAGTATGATAAAAAGCGGTCTTCTTTAAGGGGTCTTTTCCAAGAGCCTAAATGAACTTCATAAACTGAATAAGGCGCATCCAAAGCATTATGCTTTTTTCGTTTTTTCATCCAGTCTGTGTCTTTCCATTTATAGGTGTCATCCCAAACAATGGAAGCCGTTTTTGGCGGATGTTCGCAACGTCTAGCATACGGATCGGCCTTTTCGGTTTTTATGTCGTTATTATGACTTTGAATTTTGTATTTGTAAATATTTCCTTTTCCAACATGAGGGATAAAACCTTCCCAAATACCACTGGAATCCCATCGAACATTCAGTTGGTGTTCTCCTTCAATCCAAAAGTTAAAATCGCCAACAACGGATACTTGCTTGGCTGATGGTGCCCAGACAGCAAAATAGGTTCCTGCAATTCCGTTTAAGGTAACTAGATGTGAGCCAAGTTTTTCATAGAGTCTGTAATGTTTTCCTGCCTTAAAAAGATTAATATCGAAGTCTGTTAACAGACTGTAAACTTGTACTTGTGCCATATAATTAATTATTTATAATATTTGAAATTCCTTTTAAAGGAATGACGGCCCATCTTGGGCGCGAATTGAGTTCGTAACCCAGCTCATAAACTGCTTTTTCCAATAAACAGTATTTTAAAATAAAAATGCGTTCTTGATTGTACCCTAAATTTAAATTAGCATTTTGCGTTTCGGTAACATAAGTGCCTAAAAATAAACCTATTATATATCTGTATAATATTTCTCCTGCTTTAAACAAATCGTCTTGAGAGGCTTTATAATGGTCTTCAATATTATTAAAAATAGTGGCATAAATGGCATAATGAAACGATCTGAACATCCCTGCAACATCTTTTAATGGAGGTTGTTTTACTTTTCTGTCTCTGATGGTGCTCTCAGGTTCTCCTTCAAAATCTAAAATAAAAAAATCATCGTCTTTAACCAATACTTGCCCTAAGTGGTAATCTCCATGAACTCGAATACGTTCTCCTTTAAGCTTGGTCCAGTCAAAGGTTATAAATTGTTTTCTAATAAAATTTTTCTTGTCTAAAAATTCTTTAGCCAATGTTTCCGACAATCCTTCTAATTTATGGAGGTTATTTTCGATGAGGTTTAACCTGTTTTGAAATTGATAGAGCATTCGGTTTTTTAACCAAACGGTATAATCATCATTAAAATGTGCTGGTGTAAAGGCGGTTTCTTCAAACTCAGAGCCTAAGGCAATGTGCATTTGGGCAGTTCTTTTTGCTAGGGTTTGAACTTTAACAAATAAATTTAATCCAGCCCAATCAATAATTTGAGGTGGAATATCTCTAATTCCTAGACGTTGATATAATTGCGTGTTTGGAAGCGAATTGATTTTAATGTGCTTATATTCTAAATTTGAAAACACTTTATGCAATTCTTTAAGCATATAATCCCAGGCATCGCCTTGGTTTGGAACCATTTCCTGCATGAGGCCAATGGTAATGTTAACATCATCGGAATCTACAATATTGATGCTTCCAAGATACGCCGGGGTGTTTTTAAATTCTTTTTTTTCAGATAAAAAACGACTCATTTCATAATCGGGATTTTTATCTGCATAAATGCGTCTAAAAAATTTTAAAACATATTTTTCATTATAAACCAAAGAGGTGTTGCTTTGTTCTAAACCCATAAACCGGGAAGATTCATAGACAACATTGTTAAAAAAGTGGCTTTTATGATATTGAACTTTGGTGGTATCTTTAGGAAGCGCTGTAATGATGCGCTCAAAAACCAGTTTTCTAAAAGATTCTAAATTCACGGCATCAATAATATAGCCTTGGTTGCCTTGAATGCTTATGGGAAGAATTCTGTCATGTTGGGCAAAATTTTCGTCTGTTACAAAGGCAATGGGTAAAAAGTAATGCTGGTAAAAGGCTTCAATAAAATTTACCTCTAATATTAATCCATAATATACTTCGCCTTCTTGTTGAATTCTAAAATATTCGGCCAGTTCAATATATTTTATAACACTGGCTTTGCCACCATACCAGCGTTGTTTTAAAATGTAATCTCCTAAAACATCCGAAAGAAAAACTTTTACAAATTCTTTGTTTTCCAATAATTCCTCCCAGGGATTATCAAAATTAAAAGTTTGTATTACAGAGGTTTTCTCTTCCTTTTTTTTAGTCATGGTTACTTGTTTATTTTGAAGATATGGAACGGCAATGTCGGGTGTATTTCAACAAAATTCCATTCGCGACTCCAGTTGTAG
>PFKE01000060.1 GCA_002784145.1 Flavobacteriaceae bacterium CG_4_10_14_3_um_filter_33_47
AAAGCGCTAAACATAGCAAGCCAAGGCGTTGTAAACGTAAATCCAGCAGCTGAAGATACTCCTAAGCCTATTAGTAATCCTAAAATAATGCCTAGAATACCACCAAGCTGGCCAACAATAATGGTTTCAACAAAAAACTGAACGGCTATGGTAGCACGTTTGGCACCTAAGGCTTTTCTAACACCTATTTCTCTAGTTCTTTCTGTTACAGACACCAACATAATATTCATTAAGGCAATGGAAGAACCAAAAATGGTGATAATACTAATAATCCATGCCGCCATGTATAAATACTGAGTTATGGAGCCAACTCGGTTTATTAAGTCTGTACTATTCTCAATAGCAAAATTATTCTCTTCAATGGGGTTTAATTTTCTAATCTTTCTAAAGGTAATAATCGCTTCTTCTTGCGCATTTTCCAGAAGTTCTTTTTTCTCAATTTTTACACTTAAACCATAATTAATATTGGCATTGGTAAAAATGGAACGCGCTTTTTGAATAGGAATCATAACCCTGTAATCCTCATTGCTTCCTAAGCCTGTTTTTTTAGATTCTAAAACACCAATCACTTTAAATTTAACGCCTCTTACACTAATGGTTTTGTTGATGGGGTATAACTCTTGAAATAATTTTTTTTGTAAATCTTTGCCAATAATGCAAACATTGTTATTGTTTTCAACATCAAAGAAATTAATGCCTCTTCCAAATTCAATTTTCAAACCAGAGTTTTGAATATAATTTTCGTTAACGCCTAAAACAGGCACATCTGGATCTGTTTTTTTGTTTTCATACTTTATTTCAGCAGCATTAGTTCCCGTAAAAACCAAGGATATAGACGACAATGGAAACTGATATTTCTCTGTAAATTCCTTGGCATCGGCATATGTAATTACTGGGTTTTGTTTTTGTCGTTCACCACCACGGCGTTGTACTTCAAATTCATTGCGCTGTATATTAAAGGTGTTGGCTCCCATAGATGAAAAATCACTTGAAATGGTGTTTTCAAGCGCAGAAATAGCACTTAAAATGCCTACAAGCGCCGTAATACCAATGGCTATAATTAAAACGGTTAAAATAGTACGTAATAATTGACTTTTTATAGAATCTATGGCAATTCTAATATTTTCTCGTACTAATGAAAACATATAATGGTTTTAAAAATTAATTCCTTTTTAAAGTTAGACTATTAAAGGCGAATAAAGTTACTATAAATTTTAAAAAAGGTATCAAGTCACATTAAAAATTAAGATATTTGTGCTTTAAAAACTAATCCATGGCTCAAAAACCAAGTATTCCTAAAGGCACAAGAGATTTTAACCCAGAAGAAGTTGCAAAGCGCAACTATATTTTTAATACCATTCGTGGTGTGTTTCAAACTTTTGGATTTCAACCTATAGAAACCCCAAGTTTTGAAAACTCTGAAACCTTAATGGGAAAATATGGTGATGAAGGAGACCGATTGATTTTTAAGATTTTGAATTCTGGGGATTATTTTAAAGATGTTAGAAATGATGTTTTTAATACTAATAATATAAGCGTAATTTTCTTTGATATTTATGACGATTTGATTGAAACTTTAAGAAACAATAAAGGTCTTGATTTTGATAGTGTTTTAGAGATTTTTATTAATAAAACAATTAGTGAAGAAGAAAAGAATTACTTAAATCGTTTTTTTTCAATATTTAAGAAAACTATAATTTCATTTAGTGAAGAAAATGCAAATTTACCAGAATCTGAATTTTTAAAAAATAACTTAGATTTTAGACGAGAACTTTTTGCAGCTTTTTTTGAGAGATATATTAATGATTTCCAACTATTAAGTTCTGTTAAATCTGCAAGTGATATCTCCGAAAAAGCCCTTCGATACGATTTGACAGTGCCTTTTGCCCGTTATGTAGTACAACACCAAAACGAGATAGAATTTCCTTTTAAACGATACCAAATGCAACCTGTTTGGCGTGCAGACAGACCACAAAAAGGACGTTTTAGAGAGTTTTATCAATGCGATGCCGATGTGGTGGGGTCTCAATCTTTATGGCAAGAAGTTGAGTTTATCCAACTGTATGATGCCGTATTTTCTGCCTTAAAACTTGAAGGGGTTACCATTAAAATCAATAACCGTAAAATCCTTTCAGGTATTGCAGAAGTGATTGGCGCACAAGATAAACTAATCGATTTTACCGTAGCGCTTGATAAATTGGATAAAATAGGCGAGGAGAAGGTAAAAGAAGAGATGCTTTCTAAAGGGATTTCAGAAGTTGGAATATCAACATTGCAGCCTTTATTTATCTTGACAGGTTCTTTTGAATCGCAAATAAAAACACTTAAAACAATCTTATCTTCTTCCAATGAAGGCCTAAAAGGTATTGAGGAATTGGAATTTATCAATACGGCTATTACTGCTTTAGGATTACAAACAGCAACCTTACAACTTGACGTAACGCTAGCACGTGGCTTAAACTATTATACCGGTGCCATTTTTGAAGTGGCTGCTCCTAAAACCGTGCAAATGGGTTCTATTGGTGGTGGTGGAAGATATGATGATTTAACCGGAATTTTTGGTTTAAAGGATGTGAGTGGCGTAGGAATTAGTTTTGGTTTAGACAGAATTTATTTGGTTTTAGAAGAACTTGGTTTATTCCCCGAAACCATAACTAAATCGATGGATGTATTGTTTATTAATTTTGGAGACAAAGAAGCGTTATTTAGTTTAAAAGCGATTAAAAAATTGCGTGAAAATGGACTTCAAGCTGAATTATATCCTGATGCTGCCAAAATGAAAAAGCAAATGATGCATGCCAATAAACGACACATTCCTTATGTGGTTTTGGTAGGCGAGCAGGAAATGAATTCTAACACTTATACACTTAAAAACATGAATACTGGTACTCAAGAAACCGTGTCTTTAGAGGTATTGATTCATCAAATAAAATAAAGAAGGGTCATAATTTAACTTACAACCCTTTTATTTTTTCGCTATTTTATTAAAACTTTTTTAGAAACGGTTTCATCTATAGTGTTAAGTTTTATGATGTACGTTCCGGCATCCAGATGTTTTGTTTTGAATGTTTGATAATGGTTATGTTCAATAGCTTTAAACTCACCAATAGATTGTCCTAAAACATTTAATAATTGAATCGATTTTATTTCCTTTAAATTTGGGTTGTGCAAAATTAAGCTGGTTTCTTCATTTGAATAAAAAATATTCAATAGGTCGCGGTCTTGATCTTCATTGCCCAATGAAACCTCAGATTTAGATTCAAAAATAATTTCAAATCTGTCCGTAATTAAACCAGGATTTAAAACGACTTCATAATGACTTTCTTTTAAATTATGGGTTGTATCCAAAAGTTTAT
>PFKE01000117.1 GCA_002784145.1 Flavobacteriaceae bacterium CG_4_10_14_3_um_filter_33_47
TTTCATTTAAATCTATAATTTTATTTTCAAAAGAGGCAACATCCATAATGGTATGGATGTATAGGTTAGAACTCAATTGTAATCTGTATTCAGAATTTAATAAGGCGTAGGATGTTGCTGCAATACTATTTTCATCGAATCCTCTTATGGAGTTAATCCCTCCAAATCTTGAAAGTTCATTTTCAAAATAATCGTCAGAAATTAAACTAAACCCACTTAATCTTAAATAAAGACTGTTTGTTTGGTTAAAATTTAAAATTTTAAAAACATTAATGTTGAGTTGGGTTTGTTTCTGGGTTGAACTTGCATTTTTTCTTTTTCCCAAACCTGTTTCTATATACAGGCTGGAATTAATTGGAAAAAGTAACTGGTTATATTGAGGGTTTGTGTATAGGTAAGCAAAGGTTAAGTAATTCGATTTATAATCTGAAATAGAACTATTGGACGTTGTGGTTTGTAAATTATTAGATTCAACCGTTTTAATGCCCGTATAAATTTTGTGCTTTGAGTTTATTTGATAATTAGCTTTTAAAGATTGGTTTACGGTGCTAAAGGACGAATCTTGTTTAAAAATGTAAAGTTGCAAATCAATACCAATAGGGGTGTTTAAAAAATAGGGCATACCCAAGTCTGCCTGAAAAAGTTTTTGGCTATTTTGGGTGCTTTTATATTGCAGGCTAAATGATTCGCCATAATTAAGGTTGTTAACAAGATTTAAATTTAAATACCCATTAAAATCCAAGGCATTGGTTTTTTCATCGGTTCCAAATCCCAAAAAACCATCAAAGGTGTTGCTTTTGGTTTTTTCAATGTAAATATAAAGGGATGTAGAATCTTTTGTAAATAAAACTTCAGGAGATTTAATTTGCTTCGCAAACCTTAAACTATTTAATGGTTCGGTTTTTCGTTTAACAAGATTTAAGTCGAATATTTGGCCGGGTTTAATGTGCAAATAATGTTTTAAGAAAGATTTAGGGAATTTATCATATCCTTTTATGGTAACATTGTTAATTTTTCTGATTTGGTTTTCTAGGTTTAAAATCAGAGTTGCTTTAAGAACGCCTTCATTAGCGATCTCAATGTTTGATAATTTTAGTTTTGAAAACGGATAGCCTTTATTGGATATTTTGGAATTTATAAACCTAAGAGACTCCTCAACCTGGTCAATAGGTAATATAAAATAATCTGAAAACACCTGGCTGGAAATTAAATTGAGAAGCTTCAAATCCAGGATGTTTTTGTTGTAGTATATATATATTGTGTTATATTTCTTTTTTAAATGGATTTTAACCAAAAAAGTAGAGTCGTTTTCTCTCTCTATTTTTGAAGCCTCATTTTCAAGAAACCCAATGTTAACAAGGTTCTTTTGAATGGTGTCTATTTGAGACGACAACAAAGAAAAATTCTTATGTGTCTTAACATATCCTAAGGAGTCTATCATTTGGGTTTCCATAATATCATGGCCAATAACGCTAAGGGTAAGGTTTTGACACACACCATTTGTAGGAATCACGGAGCATAACAAAAAAAATAAAAACAATGTTTTTTTCACAGTTAAAATTCAAGAGTATGGTAATGTAAAACTAACGGAAAAACAAAACTTATAATGCAATGAAATAGGTAAATTTTAAATTCTATTGAAATCGCTATAAATTCCACCTTTGAAATATTCGTTAAAATTTTAATAAAATAAGGAATAAGTCGCTTAAACACAGGTGTTAATTTAAGGATTACACAACACCTCTAAAAAAATATTGCCTATGTTGTGAAAATTAATCTCTTAGGGTTTGAAAAATACTTTTTTATTTCTACATTTGCAGCCCTCTAAGAAGAGGTATTTAAAATAAACATATAAATTATATGCCAACAATTTCACAATTAGTACGAATAGGAAGAGCCAAAATAACCAAGAAGAGTAAATCGGCTGCTTTAGATTCGTGTCCGCAAAGGCGTGGAGTATGTACTCGTGTTTATACTACAACACCAAAGAAACCAAACTCAGCAATGCGTAAAGTTGCAAGGGTAAGGTTAACCAATGGTAATGAAGTAAACGCATACATCCCAGGTGAAGGACACAATCTACAAGAGCACTCGATAGTATTGGTTAGAGGTGGAAGGGTAAAAGATTTGCCAGGAGTTAGATACCATATCGTTCGTGGAGCCTTAGACACAGCAGGTGTTGCAGGTAGAACACAACGTAGATCTAAGTATGGTGCAAAACGCCCTAAGAAGTAATTTAAACTTTTAAGAAGAAGACATGAGAAAAAGAGCAGCAAAAAAGAGACCGCTTTTACCAGATCCACGATTTAACGACCAGTTAGTAACTCGTTTTGTTAACATGATGATGTGGGATGGTAAAAAGTCCGTAGCTTTTAAAGTATTTTATGATGCCATTGACATTGTAGAAGCTAAGAAAACTGACGAAGAAAAATTAGCTTTAGATGTATGGAAAGATGCGTTATCAAACGTTATGCCTCACGTAGAAGTACGTAGTCGTAGAGTTGGTGGTGCCACATTCCAAATTCCAATGCAAATTCGTCCAGACCGTAAAGTATCAACAGCTATGAAATGGCTTATTGGATACTCACGAAAAAGAAATGAAAAATCAATGTCACAACGTTTAGCCTCCGAAATTTTAGCAGCAGCTAAAGAAGAAGGAGCCGCTGTTAAAAAGAGAGTAGATACTCATAAAATGGCAGAAGCAAATAAAGCATTCTCTCACTTTAGATTTTAATAGGACATGGCAAGAGATTTAAAATATACAAGAAATATAGGTATTGCAGCGCATATTGATGCTGGTAAAACAACCACAACAGAGCGTGTTCTTTATTATACAGGAGTTTCCCATAAAATAGGTGAAGTACATGATGGTGCTGCAACTATGGACTGGATGGAGCAAGAGCAAGAGCGTGGTATTACCATTACTTCTGCAGCTACAACCTGCGAATGGATATTCCCAAGAGAAAATGGTGTACCAACGGATGATTCACATAGTTACCATTTTAATATTATTGACACACCTGGTCACGTTGATTTTACGGTTGAAGTAAACCGTTCTTTACGTGTATTGGATGGCTTAGTATTCCTGTTTAGTGCTGTTGATGGTGTTGAGCCACAATCTGAAACTAACTGGAGATTAGCCGATAATTATAAAGTACCAAGAATTGGTTTCGTGAATAAAATGGATCGTCAAGGATCTGATTTTATGATGGTTAACAGACAGGTAAAAGAAATGTTAGGGTCTAATGCAGTGCCTATCGTTTTGCCTATTGGTGACGAAATTGATTTTAAAGGTGTTGTAGATTTAGTGAAGAACAGAGCCATTATTTGGCATGATGAAACACAAGGATCTACGTTTGACATCATTGAAATACCTGAAGAATTAAAAGCAGAAGCTAAACAATACAGAGCCTTACTTATTGAAGAAGTTGCTGGATATGATGAAAATCTTCTAGAAAAATTCATGGAAGATGAAGATTCAATTACAGAAGATGAAATACATGCAGCTCTTAGAGCTGCCGTTATGGACATGTCTATCATCCCTATGATTTGTGGTTCTTCATTCAAAAATAAAGGGGTTCAATTTTTATTAGACGCTGTTTGTCGCTATTTACCTTCTCCAATGGATAAAGAAGGTATTATTGGTACAAATCCAGATACTGAAAAAGAAGAAATACGTAAACCAAGTGTTAATGAGCCATTTGCAGCTTTAGCATTCAAAATTGCTACCGATCCTTTTGTGGGTCGTCTAGCGTTTTTTAGAGCTTATTCTGGTCGTTTAGATGCAGGTTCTTATGTGTTGAACAATCGTTCAGGTAATAAAGAACGTATCTCACGTATTTATCAAATGCATGCCAATAAACAAAACGCTATAGATTACATCGAAGCTGGAGACATTGGAGCAGCAGTTGGTTTCAAGGATATTAAAACAGGAGATACGTTATCTGCTGAAAAACATCCAATAGTTTTAGAAAGTATGAACTTCCCTGAGCCAGTAATTGGTATTGCGGTAGAGCCTAAAACCAAAGCGGATGTGGATAAATTAGGAATGTCATTAGCTAAATTGGCTGAAGAAGATCCAACGTTCCAAGTTCGTACAGATGAGGCTAGTGGTCAAACCATTATCTCTGGTATGGGCGAGCTTCACTTAGACATTATTGTAGATCGTTTAAAAAGAGAGTTTAAGGTTGAAGTAAATCAAGGAAAACCACAAGTTGAATATAAAGAAGCCATTACAAAACTTGCCAATCATAGAGAAGTTTATAAAAAACAATCTGGTGGCCGTGGTAAATTTGCCGATATTGTATTTAAGCTAGAGCCAGCCTCTGAAGGAAAAATAGGTTTAGAATTCGTTAATGAAGTAAAAGGTGGTAACGTTCCAAAAGAATATGTGCCGTCTATTGAAAAAGGATTCAGACAAGCCATGGTTAATGGACCTTTAGCAGGATTTGAGGTTGATAGTATGAAAGTAACCCTTTTAGATGGATCTTTTCACGCAGTGGATTCTGATGCATTATCCTTTGAGTTGGCTGCCAAATTAGGTTTTAAAGCTGTTGCAAAACAAGCCGGAGCCATTATTCTGGAACCCATTATGAAACTTGAAGTGATTACACCTGAAGAAAATATGGGTGATATTGTAGGCGACTTAAACCGTCGTAGGGGTCAAGTGAATGATATGGGCGATAGAGCAGGTGCAAAAACTATTAAAGCTGAAGTGCCTCTTTCTGAAATGTTTGGTTATGTAACAACCTTAAGAACATTATCATCAGGTCGTGCAACATCCACTATGGAATTTTCACATTATGCTGAGACACCTTCAAATATATCTGAAGAAGTAATTAAAGAAGCAAAAGGTTTACAATCTTAAAAAATTAAGAAAATGAGTCAAAAAATCAGAATAAAATTAAAGTCTTATGATCATAATTTAGTTGACAAGTCAGCTGATAAGATTGTAAAAACTGTAAAAAGTACAGGTGCTGTTGTAACAGGTCCAATTCCGTTACCAACACACAAGAAAATTTTCACTGTACTGCGTTCTCCACACGTTAACAAAAAGTCTAGAGAACAATTTCAGTTAAGTTCTTACAAAAGATTACTTGATATTTACAGTTCATCATCAAAAACTATTGATGCTTTGATGAAACTAGAATTGCCAAGTGGTGTTGAAGTAGAGATAAAAGTCTAATTCATGAATTCAGAATTCTGAATTCAGAATTTGCAAAACATGTCCTGAGCTGCGAGCGAAGGAAAAACGGTAAAAATACATTCAGGGTTGAACGTATTTCGACCCTGAATTTTTTAAATAAGTAAGTAATAAATTAAATAAATAATTATGTCTGGGTTAATTGGAAAAAAAATCGGTATGACCAGCATCTTTGATAGTAACGGGAAAAACATTCCTTGTACAGTAATCGAAGCTGGACCATGTATCGTTACCCAAGTCAGAACTGAAGAGGTTGACGGTTATAAAGCTGTTCAATTAGGTTTCGATGACGCGACAGAAAAAAGTGCTACTAAAGCTGACTTAGGTCACGCTAAAAAAGCAGGAACTTCTGTAAAACGCAAAATCGTTGAATTTAAAGGTTTTGATAAGGAGTACAAGTTAGGTGATGCTATCACTGTTGAGCACTTTGTAGAAGGTGAGTTTGTTGATGTACAAGGTATATCAAAAGGAAAAGGATTTCAGGGCGTTGTAAAACGTCATGGTTTTGGTGGTGTAGGTCAAGCTACTCACGGTCAACATAACCGTTTAAGAGCGCCAGGTTCTGTAGGAGCTTCTTCTTACCCTTCAAGAGTATTCAAAGGAATGCGTATGGCTGGAAGAATGGGTGGAGATAAAGTAAAAGTTGAAAATTTAAGAGTTTTAAAGGTAGTTGCTGAAAAGAACTTACTGGTTGTTAAAGGTTGTGTGCCTGGACATAAAAACGCTTATGTAATTATTAGAAAATAATGAAAGTAGCTGTTTTAGATATAAACGGAAAAGACACAGGAAGAAAAGCTGAGCTTTCTCAAGATGTGTTCGCTATTGAACCTAATAATCATGCAGTATATTTGGATGTTAAACAATATTTAGCAAATCAAAGACAAGGAACTCATAAAGCTAAAGAAAGAAATGAGATTTCCGGAAGTACACGTAAGATTAAAAAACAAAAAGGAACAGGAACTGCAAGAGCAGGTAGTATTAAGTCTGGAGTTTTCAAAGGTGGTGGTCGTATGTTCGGTCCAAGACCTAGAAGTTATAGCTTTAAACTTAATAAAAGCCTAAAGCGTTTAGCACGTAAATCTGCCTTAAGTATCAAAGCTGGAGAGCAATCCATAGTGGTCTTAGAAGACTTCAATTTTGATGCTCCAAAAACCAAAAATTTTACAGCGGTTTTAAAGGCTTTAAACTTAGAAAACAAAAAATCTCTCTTTGTGTTGGGAGCGTCAAATAATAATGTATATTTGTCGTCACGCAATTTAAAAGGGTCTGAAGTTATAACTAATTCAGAATTAAGCACTTATAAGATTTTAAATGCAAATCAAATAGTGCTTCTAGAGAGCTCTTTAGAAGGAATTGAATCGAATTTAAGTAAATAAGGAACAGATGAGTATCTTAATTAAACCTATAATCACAGAAAAAGCATCGGCTAATAGCGAAGTAAATAACTGCTATACCTTTGCTGTGAATACTAAGGCGAACAAGGTGGAAATTAAAAAAGCAGTAGAAGCTGCTTATGGTGTTTCTGTTGAAAAAGTTCGTACTATAAATGTCCGTCCAGATAGAAAAACGCGTTACACAAAAACGGGTATTCAACATGGTAAAACAAATGCTGTTAAAAAGGCAATTGTACAACTGGCGGAAGGTGAAATGATTGATTTATACAGTAATATGTAATTAGACAACAATGTCAGTAAGAAAATTAAAACCAATCACACCAGGACAGCGATTTAGAGTAGTAAATGGATTTGACGCCATCACTACTGATAAGCCGGAGAAAAGTTTATTAGCTCCGAATAAAAGGTCTGGTGGTAGAAACAGTCAAGGAAAAATGACCATGCGCTACATAGGTGGAGGTCATAAAAGAAAGTATCGTATTATAGATTTTAAAAGAAACAAAGCTGGAATTCCTGCTGAAGTTAAGTCTATAGAATATGATCCTAACAGAACCGCTTTTATCGCATTATTGAATTATCAAGATGGCGAAAAAAGATACATCATTGCACCAAACGGTTTACAAGTAGGTCAAACCGTAGTTTCAGGAGACAATGTGGCTCCAGAAATTGGAAATGCAATGCCGCTAAGTCAAATTCCATTAGGAACTATTATTTCTTGTGTTGAGTTACGTCCTGGTCAAGGAGCTATTATGGCTCGTAGTGCTGGTGCTTTTGCTCAATTAATGGCAAGAGATGGTAAGTTTGCAACCATTAAATTGCCATCTGGTGAAACAAGATTAATTCTTGCAAATTGTTTAGCGACTATTGGAGTTGTATCAAATTCAGACCATCAATTGTTAGTGTCTGGTAAAGCAGGTAGAACAAGATGGTTAGGTAGAAGACCAAGAACTAGACCAGTAGTTATGAATCCAGTCGATCACCCAATGGGTGGTGGTGAAGGTAAATCTTCAGGAGGACATCCACGTTCTAGAAACGGTATTCCAGCTAAAGGATATAGAACTCGTTCTAAAAAGAATGCAAGTAATAAATATATTGTAGAACGTAGAAAGAAATAAGACATGGCAAGATCATTAAAAAAAGGACCTTACGTTCATTATAAATTAGAGAAAAAAGTAGCTGTTAATGTTGAAGCTAACAAAAAAACGGTTATCAAAACCTGGTCAAGAGCTAGTATGATTACTCCAGATTTTGTGGGTCAAACAATAGCTGTTCACAATGGCCGTCAATTTGTACCAGTGTATGTAACTGAGAACATGGTTGGTCATAAACTAGGAGAATTTTCACCAACTAGATCCTTTAGAGGTCATGCAGGTGCAAAAAATAAAGGTAAAAAATAATAAGCAATGGGAAGTCGTAAAAAACAAATGGCAGACACTATTAAGGAAGTAAAAAAGCAAATTGCTTTTGCTAAACTTAACAATTGTCCTACATCACCAAGAAAAATGCGTTTAGTAGCCGATTTAGTAAGAGGTGAACGCGTAGAAAAAGCGCTTAGTATTTTGAAATTCAATCAAAAAGAATCTTCAGGCAAATTGGAAAAATTGTTATTGTCTGCCATTGCAAACTGGCAGTCTAAAAATGAAGAAGCCAATATTGAAGAAGCTGGATTAGTAGTAAAAGAGATTAGAGTTGATGGTGGCGCCATGTTAAAAAGACTGCGCCCTGCACCTCAAGGCCGCGCACACAGAATTAGAAAACGTTCTAACCACGTAACCATCGTAGTTGGAGCTAACAATAACACACAAAGCTAGGATAGAAGTATGGGACAAAAAACAAATCCAATCGGAAATCGCTTAGGAATTATCAGAGGATGGGAATCTAACTGGTATGGAGGTAATGATTATGGAGATAAGCTTGCCGAAGACGATAAAATTAGAAAATACGTACACGTACGTTTATCTAAAGCTAGTGTAAGTAGAGTAATTATTGAAAGAACTTTAAAACTTGTAACCGTTACTATCACAACGGCTCGTCCAGGTATCATTATTGGTAAAGGCGGTCAAGAGGTAGACAAGTTAAAAGAAGAACTTAAAAAAATTACTGGTAAAGAAGTTCAGATTAACATCTTTGAAATTAAGAGACCTGAACTAGACGCATTTTTAGTAGCATCAAGTATTGCTCGTCAAATAGAAAACAGAATTTCTTACAGACGTGCTATAAAAATGGCCATTGCTGCTACTATGCGCATGAATGCAGAAGGAATTAAAGTTCAAATAAGTGGTCGTTTAAATGGTGCTGAAATGGCACGTAGTGAACACTACAAAGAAGGACGTATTCCATTATCAACCTTTAGAGCCGATATTGACTATGCTTTAGTTGAAGCACATACTACTTATGGTAGATTAGGTGTAAAAGTATGGATCATGAAAGGTGAAGTATACGGTAAAAGAGAACTTTCTCCACTTGTTGGAATGGCCAAGAAGCAAGGAAAAAGTGGTGGAGCAAGTACTGGTCGTTCTAGTAATGGTCCAGCAAAACCTCGTCGTAGAAAGTAATTTTTTATAAAGTAAAAGAAAAATGTTACAGCCTAAAAGAACAAAATTTCGTAAAATGCAAACGGGTCGTATGAAGGGCATCTCTCAAAGAGGGCATGAACTTTCAAACGGTACCTTTGGTATAAAATCGATGGATTCAAGTTTTTTAACATCGCGTCAAATTGAAGCTGCACGTATTGCCGCTACACGTTACATGAAAAGAGAAGGGCAACTTTGGATTAAAATATTTCCAGATAAGCCAATTACAAAAAAACCTCTTGAAGTACGTATGGGTAAAGGTAAAGGTGCCGTTGAATATTGGGTAGCCATTGTTAAACCAGGAAGAATATTATTTGAAGTTGGAGGCGTGCCTTTAGATATCGCAAAAGAAGCGTTACGTTTGGCTGCACAGAAACTTCCTGTTAAAACTAAGTTTTTAATCGCTAGAGATTACGAAGCATAATTTATTTGATATTATGAAACAATCAGAAATTAAAGAATTATCTGTAGCTGAGTTACAAGAGAAACTTAGTGAAACAAAAAAGAGTTATTCAGACCTAAAATTAGCTCATGCAATATCTCCTTTAGAAAATCCAATTCAGTTGCGTAACGTAAGACGTACTGTAGCTAGAATTGTGACCGAATTAACTAAAAGAGAATTACAATAATTCTGCTGAAAGATGGAAACAAGAAATTTAAGAAAAGAACGTATAGGAGTTGTTACTAGTAACAAAATGCAAAAGTCTATTGTAGTTGCAGAGGTTAAAAAGGTAAAGCACCCTATGTATGGTAAGTTCGTGTTAAAAACAAAGAAATATGTGGCACACGACGAAACAAACGATTGTAACATTGGAGATACCGTAAGGATTATGGAAACAAGACCTTTAAGTAAATCTAAATGTTGGAGATTAGTTGAAATAATTGAAAGAGCTAAATAATTATGTTACAGCAAGAATCAAGATTAAAAGTAGCAGATAACACTGGAGCTAAGGAAGTTTTAACTATCCGTGTTCTAGGTGGTACTAAAAGAAGATATGCTTCTGTAGGAGACAAAATTGTTGTTTCAGTTAAAGATGCAACACCTAATGGAAACATTAAAAAAGGTGCTGTTTCAACTGCAGTTGTTGTACGTACAACAAAAGAGGTAAGAAGACCAGACGGATCATATATTAGATTCGATGATAATGCCTGTGTCCTTTTAAATCCGCAAGGAGAGATGAGAGGTACACGTGTTTTTGGCCCAGTTGCCAGAGAACTTCGTGATAAACAATTCATGAAAATTGTATCATTGGCACCTGAAGTGCTTTAATGAAATTTAAGATGACAAAGTTTAAAATAAAATCAGGAGATACTGTAAAAGTCATTGCTGGAGATCACAAAGGATCTGAAGGTAAAGTACAAAAGGTATTATTGGATAAGAACAAAGCCATTGTTGAAGGTGTTAATGTTGTAAAAAAACATACTAAGCCAAGTGCTCAGAACCCACAAGGAGGCATTGTTGAAAAAGAAGCTCCTATTCATATTTCTAATTTATCGTTGTTAACTGCCAAAGGCGAAACAACAAGAGTTGGATTTAAAATAGAAGGCGATAAGAAAGTAAGATTTTCTAAAAAATCTAATGAAGTAATTTAGTTATGGCATATACACCTAGACTTAAAGAAGAGTATAAAAGCAAAGTAATTGCTGCTCTTACAGACGAATTTGGATATAAAAACGTCATGCAGGTTCCTAAACTTAAGAAGATAGTAATATCTAAAGGAGTTGGAGCGGCCGTTGCAGACAAAAAGTTAATAGACTACGCTGTAGAAGAATTAACGATGATAACTGGCCAAAAAGCTGTATCCACCATTTCTAAAAAAGACGTTGCGTCTTTCAAATTACGTAAAGGCATGCCAATTGGGGCAAAAGTAACCTTACGTGGTGAAAGAATGTATGAGTTTTTAGATCGATTAGTGACTTCTGCACTTCCACGTGTAAGGGACTTTAACGGTATTAAAGCTACAGGTTTTGACGGTCGGGGTAACTACAATTTAGGAGTTACCGAACAAATTATATTCCCAGAGATAAATATTGATAAAGTTAATAAAATCTCAGGTATGGATATTACATTTGTAACTTCTGCTGAAACAGATAAAGAAGCAAAATCATTATTAACCGAATTAGGATTACCTTTTCAAAAGAACTAAGATATGGCTAAAGAATCAATGAAAGCCCGTGAGGTAAAAAGAGCTAAAACAGTAGCAAAGTATGCTGAAAAACGTAAAGCTTTAAAAGAAGCTGGAGATTATGATGCATTACAAAAGTTACCTAAAAATGCTTCTCCTGTTCGTATGCATAATAGATGTAAATTAACCGGAAGACCAAAAGGTTATATTAGAGATTTTGGAATTTCACGTGTAACCTTCAGAGAAATGGCTAATCAAGGTCTAATTCCTGGAGTTAGAAAAGCAAGTTGGTAATATTATTTTAATAATCAGATTTAAGGTTCAACATAGGTTGAAAACCAAAATCACAAAATCAATTCATTATGTACACAGATCCAATCGCGGATTATTTAACAAGAATTAGAAACGCTGTGCGTGCTAACCACAGAGTGGTTGAGATACCTGCTTCTAATTTAAAAAAAGACATCACTAAAATATTATTCGAACAAGGATATATTTTAAGTTACAAGTTTGATGATTCTACAGTACAAGGTACTATTAAAATTGCCCTTAAGTACAATAAAGAAACCAAAGAGCCTGTAATTAAGAAAATTGAAAGAATAAGTAAACCAGGTTTACGTAAGTACGCTAGTTCTAAAGAACTCCCCAGAATCCTTAATGGTCTTGGTATTGCCATTGTTTCAACATCTCATGGAGTCATGACAGGCAAGCAAGCCAAAAGAGATAATGTAGGTGGTGAAGTATTGTGTTACGTTTACTAAAAAGATAAGACATGTCAAGAATAGGTAATAACCCAGTTGTAATTCCACAAGGCGTTACAGTTGATATAAAAGACGGAGTAGTTACAGTAAAAGGGAAAATGGGTGAATTAACTCAAAATTTCGATTCTGTAGATATCAAAGTTGAAGATGGAAATGTTTTAGTAACACGTTCTTCTGATTCTAAAGATCAAAAAGCAAAACATGGTTTATATAGATCATTAATGCTTAATATGATCGAAGGTGTTTCAAAAGGATGGACAAAACAACTAGAATTAGTAGGTGTAGGTTATAGAGCCAGTAACCAAGGTCAAAACCTTGAGTTGGCTTTAGGATTTTCTCACAATATTGTTATGAGTTTAGCTCCAGAGGTAAATGTTGAAACAATTAGTGAAAAAGGAAAAAACCCTATTATAAAATTAACGTCACATGACAAACAACTTGTAGGGCAAGTAGCAGCAAAAATCCGTGGTTTTAGAAGACCAGAACCTTACAAAGGAAAAGGAATTAGATTTGTTGGTGAGGTAGTAAGAAGAAAAGCAGGTAAATCAGCTTAAAAAGTAAGTTATGGCATTGACAAAATACGAAAGAAGAAACAGAATTAAAAGCAGAATTCGTAAAATAGTTTCTGGAACAGAAGCTAGACCAAGATTAACTGTTTTTAGAAGTAATAAAGAAATTTATGCTCAAATAGTAGATGATGTTACTGGTAAAACCATCAGTGCAGCATCTTCAAGAGATAAAGATATTAGTTCTGCTAAAGCAAATAAGACAGAAGTAGCTACGTTGGTAGGGAAAGCTGTGGCTGAAAAAGCTTTAAAAGCGGGTGTAGAAACCATCGCTTTTGATAGAGGTGGATATCTATATCATGGTAGAGTAAAATCATTAGCTGAAGGAGCTAGAGAAGCAGGACTTAAATTCTAAGAAATTATGTATCGAAAATACAAAAGCGCAGAGTTAGTAAAACCAGGTGGATTAGATCTTAAAGATCGTTTAGTTGGTGTTCAAAGAGTTACAAAAGTAACTAAAGGTGGTAGAGCATTTGGGTTCTCAGCAATCGTCGTGGTTGGTGATGAAGCAGGTGTTGTAGGACAAGGATTAGGGAAATCTAAAGACGTAGCCAGTGCCATTGCAAAGGCTATTGAAGATGCCAAAAAGAACCTTGTAAGAATTCCAATTTTGAAAGGAACCTTACCACATGAGCAAAAAGGAAAATATGGAGGAGCAAGAGTTAATATTATTCCTGCCGCCGCTGGTACTGGAGTTATTGCCGGTGGAGCTGTAAGAACAGTTCTTGAAGCCGTAGGAGTTCATGATGTATTATCAAAATCTCAAGGATCTTCAAATCCTCACAACGTTGTAAAAGCTACATTTGATGCTTTATTACAACTTAGAGATGCAAGAAGAATAGCTTCAGATAGAGGTGTTTCACTAGAAAAAGTTTTTAACGCATAATTACTAAGAGACATGACAAAAATTAAAGTAACAAAAGTTAAAAGCGCCATCAATAGAACTTTAAGACAAAAGAGAATTTTAGAATCTTTAGGTCTTAGAAAAATTGGTCAAGTTGTAGAGCACGAAGCTACACCAAGTGTACTTGGTATGGTTAATAAAGTAAATCACTTAGTTTCTGTTGAAGAAATTAAATAAAATAATACTGAAATGGATTTAAGTAATTTAAAACCTGCAGAAGGTTCAGTTAAAAATCAAGGTAAAAGATTAGGTAGAGGTCAAGGATCTGGTAAAGGTGGTACAGCAGCACGTGGTCACAAAGGAGCTAAATCTCGTTCTGGTTATTCTAAGAAAATAGGTTTTGAAGGTGGTCAAATGCCATTACAAAGACGTGTTCCTAAGTTTGGTTTTACCAATATAAACCGTAAAGAATATCAAGGTATTAACTTAGATACGCTGCAACTATTGGTTGATGATAAAAAAATAAAGGAGACAGTAGATTTAGATACTTTATTCATAAATGGTTTAACTGGAAAAAATGAGCTGGTTAAAATCATGGGAAGAGGTGAATTAAAAGCTAAATTAAAAGTATCTGCTCATAAGTTTACTGCTTCAGCAAAAGCTGCTATTGAAGCTGTGGGTGGAGAAGCTGTAACTTTATAAGATTTTAGTAGTATATGAAATTCATAGAATCAATAAAAAATGTTTGGAAAATAGAGGAGCTAAGAAACCGAATAGCTGTCACTCTTGGGTTATTATTGGTGTACCGTTTTGGTGCGCAAGTTGTATTGCCTGGTGTTGATGCCTCTCAATTAGGAGGTTTAAGTGATAGTACTGATTCTGGTTTGTTAGGACTTTTAAACGCCTTTACTGGTGGAGCTTTTGCAAATGCATCTGTTTTTGCCTTAGGAATTATGCCTTACATTTCTGCTTCTATTGTAGTTCAGTTAATGGGAATAGCCATTCCATATTTACAGAAATTACAAAAGGAAGGAGCCAGTGGACAAAAGAAAATCAATCAGATAACACGTTGGTTAACCATCGCCATCTGTTTGTTGCAAGCGCCAGCATATTTAGCTAGCTTACCAGCATTAGGAATACCTCAAAGTGCCTTTTTATTAGGGTTTGGCCCATTGTTCTATTTCTCGTCGGTTACTATTTTAGTAACAGGCTGTATCTTTGCCATGTGGTTGGGAGAAAAAATCACCGATAAAGGTATTGGAAATGGTATTTCTCTTTTAATCATGGTTGGTATTATTGCAAGAATGCCAGCAGCGTTTATTCAAAATGCAGCGAACAGATTAGAAGGTAATAACGTTATGTTAATTTTGTTCGAACTGGTAATTTGGTTTGTAATTATATTAGCAGCAATACTATTAGTCATGGCTGTTAGAAAAATTGCAGTACAATATGCTAGACGTACAGCATCTGGAAGCTATGAGAAAAATGTTATGGCTGGTTCAAGACAGTATATACCATTAAAATTAAATGCATCTGGAGTTATGCCAATTATATTTGCTCAGGCAATTATGTTTGTTCCAGGTTTAATTGGGAAGTCTTCTTTTTTAAAGGATACGGCCACAGGCGCATGGTTACAGACTCAATTTTCTGATATTTTTGGTTTTTGGTATAACGTTGTATTTGCTTTATTAATAATTGTGTTTACATATTTTTATACTGCAATTACTGTACCTACCAATAAAATGGCAGATGATTTAAAACGTAGTGGAGGTTTTATTCCTGGTATTAGACCTGGCTCTGAAACTTCTGAATATTTAGATAAAATAATGTCGCAGATAACCTTACCGGGATCTATATTTTTGGCTTTAATTGCTGTGTTCCCAGCATTTATTGTTAAACTTATGAATGTACAACAAGGTTGGGCGCTATTCTTTGGAGGAACTTCACTAATCATTTTAGTGGGTGTTGCCATAGATACTATGCAACAAGTTAATTCATACTTGTTAAATAGACATTATGATGGCTTGATGAAAACTGGTAAAAATAGAAAAGCAATAGCTTAATTATATTACCATGGCAAAGCAAGCAGCAATAGAACAAGATGGAACAATCATTGAAGCATTATCAAATGCTATGTTCCGTGTTGAATTAGAAAATGGTCATATTGTGACTGCGCATATCTCTGGTAAGATGCGTATGCATTACATTAAATTATTGCCAGGAGACAAAGTAAAATTAGAAATGAGTCCTTATGATTTATCTAAGGCTAGAATAACTTATAGATACTAATACGGTGAAATCGTTAGATTCCATCTGACAGTTTAAAAAAACAAATAATAAGGAACAGATGAAAGTAAGAGCATCAGTTAAAAAAAGAAGTGCAGATTGTAAAATCGTACGTAGAAAAGGTAGACTTTACGTAATTAACAAAAAGAATCCTAGATTCAAACAAAGACAAGGGTAGTTATGGCAAGAATTGCAGGTGTAGACATACCAAAAAACAAGAGAGGTGTAATCTCTTTGACTTATATCTATGGAATAGGTAGAAGTAGAGCAAAAGAAATTTTAGCTGAAGCTAAAGTTGACGAAAGTATTAAAGTTCAAGATTGGACAGACGACCAAATTGGACATATTCGTGAAGCTGTATCAGCTTTTACAATTGAAGGTGAATTACGTTCAGAAACTCAATTAAACATTAAGCGATTAATGGATATTGGTTGTTACAGAGGTATTCGTCACAGAGCTGGTCTTCCATTACGAGGACAACGTACTAAAAACAACTCTAGAACCAGAAAAGGTAGAAGAAAAACAGTTGCAAACAAGAAAAAAGCAACTAAATAATTAAAAGTCATTAGTATTTAGTAGTTAGATGAATCTGCTTGAAATGTAAAAGTTTAGGATTCTATAAACTAACAACTAACAACTAGAAACTAGAAAAATATGGCAAAGACAAGTACTAAAAAACGTAAAGTTATTGTAGAATCTGTTGGTGAAGCTCATGTTACAGCTTCTTTCAATAACATCATTATCTCACTTACCAACAAAAAGGGAGATGTTATAGCATGGTCCTCAGCTGGTAAAATGGGGTTCAGAGGTTCTAAGAAAAATACACCTTATGCAGCACAATTGGCCGCAGAAGACGCATCAAAAGTTGCTCATGAAGCAGGCTTAAAGAAAGTGAAAGTGTATGTTAAAGGACCAGGAAATGGTAGAGAATCTGCTATTCGTTCTATACACAATGCTGGAATTGAAGTGACTGAAATAATTGATGTTACTCCACTTCCACACAATGGATGTAGACCTCCAAAGCGTAGAAGAGTTTAAGCAATCAAAAAAATAATTAATTAACAAGTATCAACGAGAGATCAACGTTTATCGAAGGATAAGATTAAGACCTTAATTCATAAGCACTCTCAAAACTAAATTTAAAAAATGGCAAGATATACTGGTCCTAAAACTAAAATAGCACGTAAATTCGGAGAAGCTATTTTCGGAGAAGATAAATCTTTTGAAAAGAGAAATTATCCTCCTGGTCAACATGGTGCAAACAAGCGTCGTGGAAAAAAATCTGAATATGCAATCCAATTAATGGAAAAGCAAAAAGCTAAATTTACCTATGGTGTATTGGAGCGTCAATTCAGAAACATGTTTAAAAAGGCAAGAGCTGCTCAAGGTATTACCGGTGAAGTTTTATTACAATTATGTGAGTCTAGATTAGATAACGTTGTATTTAGAATGGGCATAGCACCTTCTCGTAGCGGCGCAAGACAATTAGTGTCTCACAGACACATTACCGTAAATGGAGAAGTGGTAAATATTCCATCGTACTCTGTAAACGCTGGTGATGTTATTGCTGTTAGAGAAAAATCAAAATCACTTGAAGCTATTGATAGATCTCTATCAAATTCAAGCCACGTGTACGAATGGATTACTTGGAACAATGAAACTAAACAAGGAACTTATGTAACAATTCCTTCAAGACTTCAAATTCCTGAAAACATAAACGAACAGTACATCGTCGAATTATATTCTAAATAATAAATTAACAATATTGGTGTTTAGCCAAAGGGTTTATTTGTACTTCTTCAAACTTATAAACCGCGCAACTAAATAACAATTAAAACGAAGAAAAAAGTATGGCAGTATTTAATTTCCAAAAGCCCGACAAAGTAATCATGATTGATTCCACAGATTTTGAAGGCAAATTCGAATTTCGCCCTTTAGAACCTGGATATGGGTTAACAGTAGGTAACGCATTAAGAAGAGTTTTACTTTCTTCTTTAGAAGGATTCGCCATTACATCAGTTAGAATTGAAGGTGTAGACCATGAATTTTCAGCAATTTCAGGTGTGGTTGAAGATGTTACAGAAATTATTCTAAACTTAAAACAAGTACGTTTTAAAAGACAAATTGAAGATATTGATAATGAGTCAATCTCAATCTCTATTTCTGGACAAGAACAAATAACAGCAGGTGACTTCCAAAAATTCATTTCAGGATTTCAAGTATTAAATTCAGAATTAGTAATCTGTAATTTAGACCCTAAAGTGAGTTTAAATATGGAAATTACTATTGAAAAAGGTAGAGGATATGTTCCTGCAGAAGAAAATGCTAAAACCTCTGCACCCGTTGGAACTATTTTTACAGATTCCATTTATACACCAATAAAAAATGTTAAGTATAGTATTGAAAACTATCGTGTTGAACAAAAAACCGATTATGAAAAACTGGTTTTTGAAATTATTACCGATGGTTCTATTACGCCTCAAGATGCTTTAACTGAAGCAGCTAAAACATTAATTCACCACTTCATGTTATTCTCAGATGAGAGAATTACTCTAGAAGCTGATGAAATTGCACAAACTGAAACTTATGATGAAGAATCACTTCACATGAGACAATTGCTTAAAACCAAGTTAATTGATATGGATTTATCGGTTCGTGCGTTAAATTGTTTAAAAGCAGCTGAAGTTGACACCTTAGGAGACTTAGTGTCTTTCAATAAAAACGACTTAATGAAGTTCCGTAATTTTGGAAAGAAATCTTTAACAGAGCTTGAAGAGCTTGTTATTGTTAAAGGACTAAATTTTGGAATGGATTTAAGTAAATATAAATTAGATAAAGATTAATTATTTCATAATTTGCTCCTCAATATTGGGTTGAGCAAGATGAATATAAAAAACAGAGGTCATGAGACACGGAAAAAAAATTAACCATTTAGGTAGAAAAACAGCTCACAGAAAATCAATGTTGGCTAACATGGCTTGTTCATTAATTGAGCACAAGCGTATTAATACTACGGTAGCCAAAGCAAAAGCTTTAAAGCAATTTGTAGAGCCAATGATTACTAAATCAAAAGAAGACACTACTCAAAACAGACGTTTGGTCTTTAGTCGTTTAAGACAAAAAGATGCAGTAGCTGAATTATTTAGAGATGTAGCTGCAAAAATTGGAGATAGACCTGGAGGTTATACAAGAATTATAAAATTGGGGAATCGTTTAGGAGATAATGCAGATATGGCTATGATTGAATTGGTAGATTATAATGAAATCTACAACGCAGACAAAGCTAAAAAGAAAACAACCCGTAGAAGTAGAAGAGGTGGTGGTAAACCTGAAAAGCCAGCTACTGAAACTCCTGTAGTTGAAACACCAGCTTCTAACGAAGAAGAATAAAAAGGTAATAAAACAATGTAAAATGAGGGTGACTTAAATTTAAGAGAAACCCTTTTTTATTTTTTATAGCTATTGAAGTATTTTTAAAATATCTAAATCTTAAGATTGTATTAAGAAATTTTATAACATTTTTTTGAAGTGTAAATGGTATCTTTACTTTAAACGCCTAAATTGAAATCTATTTACAATATGAAACTTAAATTTATATGGTTGATTGTTCTAACAACTGTTTCCTTAAAAGCACAGACTTACATGAACTACAGTTCTTTGTCGTCTGCTGGAGGAAACATTGGAACAATAGATTTTTCAATAAACAAGGATAATGACGTTGAAGGCAGTTCTTATTTATTTAAAGATTGGGATAATTCTGCCAGGATTTATTCTAATAATCAACAAATCATAGATTTAGGTAATATTAATCTGGATCTTAAGATTGCTAAGTTTGCTTCTAAAATTTCTGAAGATTCAATTTTTGTCTTTGATGATATTTATAAAGTTAAGATAAATGAAAGAATCTTCTCAAATATAAAAAACAACTTTTATGAGGTTCTTTATACAGATAAAGACAATTTTATTTTTTTAAAAAAATACATACTTAAAGTAGAGCCAGAACGGCATAAAATAACTAATACTGTAATTGGACCAGGCAGATATGAAATTGAAAGTAAATATTATATTTATAAAAACAATGAATTGAATAAACTGGTTTTAAATAAAAAGTACATATTAGAAATGCTTGCTTCTAAGAATAGTTTAATTTCAAAATATCAAAAAGATTATAAACTATCTTATTCTAAAGAAGAAGACGTTATTAAAATTTTTCAATATTACAATTCTTTATAGAGATTTTTTTTAAAAATAAAAACCATAGAAATCCTGTAATATTTACTTATATATAGATAGGCTTTTTAAAATATAAAAGATAAACTATTTTTAGTTTATCTTTTTTTTTTGCAATTTTGCCAAACCTTTCTAAAAAATGAAATACCAAAAAAGACAAATAGCCATTATTTTATTAGCAGACGGAACCATTTTTTATGGAAAATCTGTAGGAAACAAACAAGGAACTGCTTTTGGAGAAGTATGTTTTAATACCGGTATGACTGGATATCAGGAAATTTTTACCGATCCATCCTATTTTGGACAGCTCATGGTAACTACCAATGCCCATATTGGAAATTATGGGACCAATGTTGATGAAGTTGAATCGGACTCTATTAAAATTGCTGGTTTAATATGTAAAAATTTTAGTTACGAATATTCACGAGTTTTGGCGGATAGTTCGTTAGAAGACTTTTTAAATACTAATGATTTATTCGCTATATCAGATGTTGATACCAGAGCATTAGTTAGCTATATAAGAGACCATGGCGCTATGAATGCTGTCATTACAACCGATGTTGATAATTTGGAAGTGTTAAAAAAGCAACTGTCAGATTTTCCTAGCATGAATGGTTTAGAATTGGCTTCAAAAGTGTCCACCAAAGAACCCTATTATTATGGTAATGAAAATGCTACCTATAAAGTTTCTGCACTAGATATTGGTATAAAAAAGAACATACTTCGCAACATAGCAAAACGAGATGTTTTTATAAAAGTATTTCCTTATAACGCAACTTTTTCAGATTTAGAATCCTTTAAGCCAGATGGGTATTTTTTGTCAAATGGACCTGGAGATCCAGAACCTTTAGTGGATGCTCAAAATTTGGCCAAAGAAATTATAAAAAGAAATTTACCCCTTTTTGGTATTTGTTTAGGGCATCAAGTCATTGCTTTGGCTAATGGAGTTTCAACCTATAAGATGCACAATGGACACAGGGGGATAAACCATCCTGTAAAAAATTTAAAAACTGGTAAAGGAGAAATAACTTCCCAAAACCATGGTTTTGCCGTTAGTAAAGATGAAGCAGAATCCCATCAAGATTTGGAAGTAACCCATATTCATTTAAATGACAATACCGTTGCTGGGTTAGCCATGAAATCTAAAAACTGTTTTTCAGTACAATATCATCCAGAAGCCAGTCCTGGCCCACACGACTCGTCTTATTTGTTTGATCAATTTATTGAAAACTTAAAAAAATAAATAATAAAAGCCTCAAAATCATTTTAAATTTTGAGGCTTTTATGTTACTAAAACGTTATAGATAAGAATTTGTGTAATTCTTTAAAAACATGCAAATTAAAACAAGATTAAACCGTAAATTTGAATAATAAAAGTTAAAAAAATGTACTTATGAGTATTATAGTAAATATCCATGCTAGACAAATTCTAGATTCTAGAGGAAACCCTACTGTGGAAGTAGATGTTGTAACAGAAAATGATATATTAGGAAGAGCTGCTGTGCCTTCTGGTGCCTCAACAGGTGAGCACGAAGCTGTTGAATTAAGAGATGGCGGAAAAGCTTATATGGGAAAAGGCGTTTTAAAGGCAGTAGATAATGTAAACTCCGTTATAGCACAAGAGTTAATAGGTGTTTCTGTTTTTGAACAAAACTTAATCGATCAGATTATGATTGATTTGGATGGCACTAAAAACAAATCAAAATTAGGAGCTAATGCTATTTTAGGAGTGTCTTTGGCAGTTGCCAAGGCTGCTGCTGCGGAATTAAATATGCCATTGTACCGTTATGTTGGCGGTGTTTCTGCAAATACACTTCCAGTACCTATGATGAATATTATTAATGGAGGTTCTCATAGTGATGCTCCCATTGCATTTCAAGAATTTATGATTATGCCAGTGAAAGCAAAAAACTTCACTCATGCCATGCAAATGGGAACAGAAATTTTTCATAATCTTAAAAAAGTATTACACGATAGAAATCTAAGTACTGCAGTTGGAGATGAAGGTGGTTTTGCACCTAATTTACCAGGAGGAACTGAAGATGCTATTGATTCTATTAAAACAGCCGTTGAAAATGCTGGTTATAAATTTGGTGAAGAAGTTATGATTGCACTGGATTGTGCCTCAGCAGAATTTTATGTTGATGGTAAATATGACTACACTAAGTTTGAAGGCGCAACTGGTAAGGTTAGAACATCTGCAGAACAAGCTGAGTATTTAGCAGAGTTAGTGTCTAAATATCCAATTATTTCTATTGAAGATGGCATGGATGAAAACGATTGGGATGGTTGGAAATTATTAACCGATAAAATTGGCGATAAAATTCAATTGGTTGGTGATGATTTATTTGTAACCAATGTTGAGCGTTTATCAAGAGGTATTGAGCAAGGAATTGCAAATTCTATTTTAATTAAGGTTAATCAAATAGGTTCTTTATCAGAAACTATTTCGGCTGTAAACATGGCTAAAAATGCTGGTTATACTACGGTAATGTCACATCGTTCCGGTGAAACTGAAGATAATACGATCGCAGATTTAGCGGTTGCATTAAATTGTGGACAAATCAAAACAGGTTCTGCTTCTCGTAGCGACCGTATGGCAAAATACAATCAATTACTACGTATTGAAGAAGAATTAGGTGAAGTTGCCTATTTCCCTCAAGAAAAAGCGTTTAAGGTTAAATAAATCTTTAAACATTTAATCTAAAAAAGCCAAATTCATTTGAATTTGGCTTTTTTTATGGTTCTTCAACAGTTTTTTTATGTTGTGTAACATAGGTTACACATCTCGTATTTAGTGACATAAGTCATGTTTTAAAAATTAAATAATCGATAAATTTATGAAAACGAACTTTTCTAACTAAACATGATATGAATAACTTAAAAGACAAACTATACGATAAAATTAAAGAGCATCGACCAAGAACTGCAAAGCTATTAAAAGAACATGGAGACAAAATTATAGACCAAGTTTCTGTATCACAGGTTATTGGTGGAATGAGAGGTATTAAAAGTTTAATTACTGATATTTCTTATCTAGATCCTTTGGAAGGAATTTGCTATAGAGGTTATACGTTGCCTGAAGTTTTAGAGAAATTGCCAAAACCTGCAGGTGCAGAAATGCCTTATGTTGAAGGGCTTTATTATTTATTGCTAACAGGTGAAATTCCTACAGAAGAAGAAGTAATGTCTTTAGTCGTAGATTTTAAAAATCGACGTGTTGTCCCCAGATATGTTTGGGATGTAATTGATGCTTTTCCTAGTAATAGTCATCCCATGGCCATTTTTTCTGCAGCGGTGATGAGTTTAGAAAGAGAATCTCATTTTAGTAGTAATTACAAAAAGGGAATGAACAAGATGGATTATTGGAGTTGTACTTATGAAGATGCGACTAATCTACTTGCTAAAATGCCTTTAATAGGGGCCTATATTTATAACAAATTGTATCATCCAGAACATGGTCATCGTTTTCCAAATCCTTCTTTAGATTTAGGCGCAAACTTTGCTTACATGATGGGTAAAGACAAACCGTACGACGATGTTTCAAGAATGTATTTTATTATTCATGCAGATCATGAAAGCGGAAATGTGAGCGCGCATACAGGTCATTTAGTTGCCAGTACTCTTTCTGATATTTATTACGCTACTTCAGCCATGATAAATGGATTGGCTGGCCCACTTCATGGATTGGCAAATCAAGAAGTTTTAAGATGGTTGCAAGGATTAAGAGAACAACTGAATGGAGAAATACCTTCTAAGGAAGATTTGAAAACGTATGTTTGGGAAACCTTGAACAGTGGTCAGGTAATACCAGGATATGGCCATGCTGTGCTTCGTAAAACAGATCCTAGATACACAGTTCAAAGAGAGTTTTGTTTAAAACATATGCCCGAGGATGAGCTTTTTAAATATGTAGATGCTTTGTATAAAGTGGTTCCAGATATTTTAAGAGAACAAGGTAAAGCTAAAAATCCTTGGCCCAATGTTGATGCTCATTCTGGTGTAGTTCAATGGCACTATGGTGTAACTCAATATGATTTTTATACCGTTTTATTTGCTATTGGAAGGTCTTTTGGGGTGTTATCCAACATTATTTGGGATAGAGCTTTAGGGTATTCTTTAGAAAGACCAAAATCAATAACAACTGAGATGTTAGAAATGATGGTTGAACCTAAAAATGAAATGTTAACATCGATTTAAATACTTAAAAAGTATAAAATAATTTTCAATCATTTAAATAGAAGCGTTTGATTTTGATTAACGCTTTTTTTTAGTAAAATTTTAACCAATAATTGTAATTTATCGATTAAATTATAGTTCTATTTTTCGTATTTTAGCAACTCGCAGAAAAATAAATATATTAAATATGTCAGAGAAAGCCACCTTAGAAGTAAACGGTAAAAAATATGATTTTCCATTAAAAACAGGAACTGAAAATGAAGTTGCTATGGATATATCTTCCCTTAGAAGTGCAACAGAAGGAATTATTACACTAGATTCTGGTTATAAAAATACAGGCTCTTGCGAAAGTGCCATTACATTTTTAGATGGAGAAAAAGGAATCCTTAGGTACAGAGGATATTCTATTGAAGAATTGGCTGAAAAAGCCGATTTTCTAGAAGTGGCATTTTTATTGATTTTTGGAGAACTACCAACCAAAGCGCAACGAGACAAATTTCATACAGATATTAAAGCACAATCCGTCGTAGATGAGGATGTCAAAAAAATTTTGGAGGCATTTCCAAAATCAGCACATCCTATGGGAGTTTTATCTTCTCTAACAAGTGCTCTTACGGCGTTTAATCCATCTTCTGTAAACGTGAATTCAGAAGAAGATATGTATAAAGCCATTGTTAAAATAATGGGTAAATTCCCTGTTTTAGTAGCATGGGCTCATAGAAAAAAACAAGGGTTGCCTTTAGACTATGGCGATAAGAGCTTAGGTTATGTTGAAAACATCCTTAAAATGATGTTCAGACAGCCTAATGAAGAGTATGTTCAAAATAAAATTTTGGTTGATGCACTGGATAAACTTTTAATTTTACATGCAGACCACGAACAAAACTGTTCAACTTCCACAGTAAGAATTGTTGGTTCCTCACATGCAGGTTTATTTGCATCCATATCCGCTGGTATTTCAGCGCTTTGGGGTCCACTTCATGGTGGTGCAAATCAGGCCGTATTAGAAATGCTAGAGGCCATTAAGAATGATGGCGGCGACACCAAAAAGTTCATGGCAAAAGCTAAAGATAAAGAGGATCCATTTCGTTTAATGGGATTTGGTCACAGAGTCTATAAAAATTTCGACCCAAGGGCTAGAATAATAAAAAAAGCTGCCGATGAAGTTCTAGAAGATTTAGGAATAGATGACCCTATTTTAGATATAGCAAAAGGGTTAGAGCAAGAAGCCTTAAAAGATTCTTATTTTGTAGATAGAATGTTGTACCCTAATGTTGATTTTTATTCAGGAATTATTTACAGAGGCATGGGCATTCCTACAGATATGTTTACGGTTATGTTTGCTTTGGGAAGATTACCAGGTTGGATTGCGCAATGGAGAGAAATGAGATTGAATAAAGAGCCTATAGGAAGACCAAGACAGCTTTATATTGGTTCAACTCACAGGCCATTTGTAGAAATTGATAAAAGATAAAATTATTAAATTCATGATACAAAGCTTCATAATTTCTATGAAGCTTTTTTTTATATTAGCCACATGTTACAATTGCATATAAACAATGAAACAGCTAGGTTACGTGCTGTTATTTTAGGAACTGCCAAAAGCAATGGGCCAATTCCTAAAGTGGAAGATTGCTACGATCCAAAAAGTATTGAACATGTAAAGGCTGGCACATATCCAAAGGAAGAAGACATGATTCTAGAAATGGAATCTGTTGCTGCAATATTTGAGAAGTATAATGTAAAAGTTTATAGACCAGAAGTCATTGAAAACTGTAATCAAATTTTTTCAAGAGATATTGCCTTTGTCATTGAAGATAAAATCATTAGAGCCAATATCCTTCCAAACAGAGAAAAAGAAATAGAGGCAATTCGATATGTTTGGGAACAAATTGACCCTAAAAAACGTATTATTTTACCAGAAGAATGTCATGCAGAAGGTGGAGATGTTATGCCCTGGAATGATTATATTTTTATAGGTACTTATTCTAGAAATGATTATGCTAATTATATTACGGCCAGAACAAATATGGATGCCGTTATTGCTTTGCAAGAACTGTTTCCACATAAAACAGTAAAGAGTTTTGAGCTTAGAAAGTCTAATACAAACCCAAGAGAAAATGCCTTGCATTTAGATTGCTGTTTTCAGCCATTAGGCACCAATAAAGCCATTTTGCATAAAAACGGATTTCTTATAGAACGAGAATATCAATGGTTGGTCAATTATTTTGGAAAGGACAATATTTTTGAAATAACCCAAGAAGAAATGTACCATATGAATAGTAATGTGTTTTCAATCTCAGAAAAAGTTATTGTTTCTGAAAAAAAATTCACAAGGTTAAATACCTGGTTACGTAAAGAAGGGTTTATTGTCGAAGAAGTTCCTTATGCAGAAATAGCCAAACAAGAAGGATTGTTACGTTGTTCCACCATGCCATTGATACGAGATTAGTTTTAAATCAACCATTCTACTTTTCTGTAAATTTGAATAAAAAAGGATGTTTATTACACACAATTTTAAATAAGCAAAACAATGCTTCAATTACTAGTTTAATTTTGTAAATTTGCCTGCGTTTATAAGCGCAACATGACAAAAACAACCAAATACATATTTGTAACCGGAGGCGTTACCTCATCTTTAGGAAAAGGAATCATAGCTGCTTCATTGGCTAAATTACTTCAAGCACAAGGTTATAGAGTAACTATTCAAAAATTAGATCCCTACATTAATGTAGATCCAGGAACCTTAAACCCATACGAACACGGAGAATGTTATGTTACCGAAGATGGGGCTGAGACCGATTTAGATTTGGGTCATTACGAGCGTTTTTTAAACGTACCAACAAGTCAGGCAAACAATGTAACTACTGGGCGTATTTACCAAAGTGTTATTGAAAAAGAACGTAAAGGAGAGTTTTTAGGTAAAACAGTTCAGGTGGTACCTCATATCACCGATGAAATTAAAAGACGTGTACAGCTTCTTGGAAATTCTGGTGACTTTGACATTGTTATAACAGAAATTGGAGGCACTGTAGGAGATATAGAGTCTTTACCATACATTGAAGCAGTGCGTCAGTTAAAATGGGATTTAGGTGAAAATAACGCCATTGTTATTCATTTAACCCTAGTACCATATTTAGCCGCTGCCGGCGAGCTCAAAACAAAACCCACGCAACATAGTGTAAAAACTTTAATGGAAAGTGGCGTTCAAGCAGATATTTTAGTTTGTAGAACGGAATATGATTTACCTTACGAATTAAGAAGAAAGCTAGCTCTTTTTTGCAATGTTCGAGAAGAGGCCGTCATACAATCTATTGATGCCTCAACCATTTATGATGTGCCAAATTTAATGTTACAACAAGGCCTTGATAAAGTGGTTTTGAAAAAGCTGAACTTAAAGAGTTCAACACCAGATATTACTCAATGGAACACCTTTTTAAATCGACTTAAAAATCCAAAAACAGAAGTAAATATTGGTTTAATTGGAAAATATGTAGAGTTACAAGATTCTTATAAATCTATTTTAGAATCATTCATTCATGCTGGTGCAGAAAATGAAGTTAAAGTCACTATAGAATCCATTCATTCAGAATATTTAAATGATGAAAACATCGCCCTAAAATTATCTCATTTAGATGGTATTTTAGTAGCACCAGGTTTTGGAGAACGAGGTATTGAAGGAAAAATTACGGCTGTAAAATATGTAAGAGAAAATCTTATGCCATTTTTAGGAATTTGTTTAGGCATGCAAATGGCAGTCATTGAATTTTCACGCAACGTATTAAATTTACCTGATGCAGACTCTACAGAAATGAATCCTAATACCAAAAATCCAGTAATTGATCTTATGGAAACCCAAAAGACCATTACAGACAAAGGAGGAACTATGCGTTTGGGTGCTTGGAATTGCGATTTAAAAATAGGCAGTAAGGTACGTGAAATATACAAAGCAGAAAGTATTAAAGAACGTCATAGACATCGCTATGAGTTTAATGGAAATTACAAAAAACAGGTTGAAGCTGCAGGCATGTTAGCAACAGGCATAAACCCAGACACAGGATTGGTAGAGATTATTGAAATTCCCTCGCATCCATTCTTTATCGGTGTACAATATCACCCAGAGTATAAAAGTACCGTAGCAAATCCACATCCTTTATTTGTTGCTTTTATAAAAGCAGCATTAAAATTTAAAAACAATAAAAAAAGTGCCAGTGTGTCATAACCGTTAAAATGGATTATTTTTTGATTAACACAGTTGCCCTTAGTTAGAGAAGGCAAAATTTATAACAAATGGAAGAGAAAAAATTAGACATAAATTCAATAATAGGCTTTGTTCTAATATTTGGAATATTAATGTACATGCTTTGGCAAAATCAACCAACGCCAGAAGAACTTGAAGCTCAGGCTAAAGCCAAACAAGAGCAAATTTCTACTGAAGCCAAGACAAGTACAAATCAAGATGTTTTAGAAACGACTTCTGAAGATTTTTCAGCTGGAGCAGTTTTAGACTCAACGCAGTTAGTTGGTTTAAAAAATAAATTAGGGGCTTTTGCATATGCTTCAACGTTACCATCAGCATCAGCTCAGGAAACCCTTGTTGAAAATGATGTTTTATCATTAAAATTCAGCAATAAAGGAGGTTATCTTACTGAAGTTAAATTAAAAAACTTTGTGAATTACGACTCCATTCCTATTTATTTAATAAAAGATAATAACGCATCATTTAATATAAATTTTGGAACTACAGATAGTCGTATATTAAATACTAAAGACTTGTATTTTGAGCCTACAATAACCAAAAATGCTGAAAACACGATAGTTTCCATGAAACTTAAAGTCTCAGAAAGTAAGTTTTTAGAATACAGATACGAGATTAAGAAAGACGACTATATGTTAGATTTTGATATTCGTTCTCAAGGCTTAAGCGATGTTATTAATAGCTCTCAAGCCATTAATTTAGATTGGAAAGTAAAAACCTATCGGCATGCAAAAAGTGTTTCATATGAGAATCGATATACAGAACTTGTTTTTGAATATGAAGATGGAAAAGATGATTATTTAGGTCAAAGCGAACTTTCAGACGATACCGCCAGTGAAGTTACTTATGTAGCATATAAACAACATTTTTTCACATCAATTTTATTAGCTAACTCACCGTTTAAAACAGCCCAGTTAAAATCAGAAAATTTAGTTAAAGACGAAGAGATTGATACTGTTTTCACAAAAGCTTTTACTGCTAAATTACCGTTAGAATTAACTTCTGGAGAGATTAATAAAAGCATGAATTGGTATTTTGGTCCATCAGATTATAAAATATTAAATGCTTACAATAGAAATTTAGATGAAGTGGTGCCTTTGGGTTGGGGCATATTTGGCTGGATTAATAGGTATGTTTTTATTCCAACGTTTGGATTCTTAAGCGGATTTTTACCTTATGGTTTTGCCATTATCGTTATGACTATTTTAGTAAGAATCGTCATGTCTCCAGTGACTTATAAATCCTATGTTTCTCAAGCAAAAATGAAGGTTTTAAAACCGGAAATAACTGAGATTAGTGAAAAATACAAGGATAATGCCATGAAAAAGCAGCAAGAAACCATGGCGTTATACAGTAAGGCTGGTGCAAGTCCAATGGCTGGATGTTTACCAGCACTATTACAGTTGCCCGTATTTTATGCCTTGTTTCAATTTTTTCCTTCAGCTTTTGATTTACGTCAAAAGAGCTTCCTTTGGGCCGAAGATTTATCGTCTTATGATACCATAGCAAAATTGCCATTTCACATCCCTTTTTATGGAGACCACGTAAGTTTGTTTCCTATCCTAGCATCCGTCGCTATTTTCTTTTATATGCAAATGACAACCGGACAGCAAATGGCTTCACAACCAACTCAAGAAGGGATGCCAGATATGAGTAAAATGATGAAATATATGATGTATTTTTCACCCATCATGATGTTGTTTTTCTTTAATAATTATGCCTCAGGATTGAGTTTATATTATTTTGTTTCAAACTTAATTACCATTGGAATTATGCTGGTCATTAAGAATTTTATTATTGATGAAGATAAAATTCATGCAAGAATCCAAGAAAACAAAAAGAAACCTAAAAAGGAAAATCGTTTCCAAAAGAAAATGAAAGAAATGATGGAGCAAGCAGAAAAACAAAAGCAAACTCAAAAACGAAAATAAATTGAAAGCTGCCTTTTGGCAGCTTTTTTGTTATATACAATTTGAATTCAAATGCATCGTTATTTAGTATATGAAAAAAGGGTTAATAATAATTTTTCTTTGTTTTGTTAAGCTGGCTGTAGGTCAAGCTATTAATCAATTTGATGAGCAAGGTAAAAGACATGGCGTTTGGAAGAAGGTTTTTGATGGCACAACCGTTTTAAGATATGAAGGCGAGTTTAATCATGGCAAAGAAACAGGTCTGTTTAAATATTATAAATATATAGATAAGCAAGCATCACTCACAGCTACAAAGCAATTTCATGAAGATGATAATAAGGCCTATGTAACGTTCTATACGTCAAAAGGAAAAGTTATCAGTGAAGGCATGATGCATGGTAAAATTTACATAGGTGAGTGGAAATATTATCAAAAAAATTCTAATCAATTATTAATTTTAGAACACTATAATGCTCAAGGGCTTCTTGAAGGTGATAGATTTGTTTATTATGAAAATGGGCAAATAGCTGAAAAACAATTTTACAGTAAAGGGGTATTAGAAGGATTAACAGTGTTGTATTCTGAAAAAAATGTGGTCTTAAAAGTGTTTAATTATGTAAATGGAGAATTGCACGGACTTTCAAAATTTTATAATCCTAAAGGAGACTTAATTCTTGAAGGTTATTATAAAAGTGGTGCAAAACATGGTGTTTGGAAATATTATGAGAATGGTAAACTGATTGAGGAAAAGAATTTTGCGAATAAACCAAAGCAAAAAAGTAATTAGATTAAAAAAGGCTCTTTATCATTTAAAGAGCCTTTACATCTAGACTATTTTGTCTAAATCAAACAAACCAAACTAAACTAACAATTTTTATAAGGTCGGTATGGCAACCTTGTTTATAACATGTATGACACCATTTCCTGCTTGAACGTCAACAAAAATAATTCCAATATCCGTATTTCCAGAACCGTCTGTTAAATCAGCTATATTATTTCCTGTACCTGGTAAAGTAATAGTTAAATCGTCACCTTCTAAACTAGCCGCTGTTGTAACGCCGTTGGGGGTTAAATCACCCGAAGTTACGTTTGCACTTCCAATAACATGATGCAATAATACTTGTGTTAAAACAGTTTCTTCAGGAATTGAAGCTAAAGCACTGAAGGCTGTATCGGTAGGAGCAAAAACGGTAAAAAGAGACTCCGTATCAGATAAAATTGAAACAAAATCAGTAGCTGGAGTTAAGGTTGTTAAAGCGCTTACCAGCGTTGAAAAGTCAGGATCAGCAACTGCAAAAGTCACTACTGTTGGAATTGGAATAACAGCATCAATGGCATGTATAATTCCATTGGTTGTTACCACATCGGCTGCAGCTACAGATGAAACTCCATTAAATCTTACACCATCGGATGTGTTAAAGTATAAACTTAAATTATGGTCGGCTGGACCTGTTGCCAATGTATTGGTATATCCTGCACCAAGATCAACTAAATCTGTTGAGGTAACAACAGTTCCCAAAACATGATTTAACAATACATTTGCAAGAGCATCAGTAGGAATATCACCCAAAGCAGCTCCGTTAAGGAAAGCTGAAAAAGCGTCGTTGGTTGGTGCCAATACCGTAAAAGTTCCTGTTCCGTCCAAAACATTCACTAAATTTCCGTCAGCTGCACTAAGTGCAGCCACTAAACTTGAAAAAACTGGATTTGCCAAAGCTTGGTCTACAACCGTTGGTAAACCAATTACAGCATCTACTAAGTGAATGACACCATTAGTAGCTTCAATGTTTGCTGCTGTAACATTTGAAACTCCGTTTAGTTTAACACCATTAGTGGTATCAACAAACATGCTTAGATTTAAATCAGTTGCATTTTGTGTTGCCAACGTGCTAACATAACCAGTACTTAAACTAGTTGAAGGCAATTCTTGTGCAATAACGTGATTTAGCAATACTTGAGTTAGTAAATTGACTGGTACATCATTTAGAGATGCAAAATTGTTGGCACTTAAAAAGGCAGTAAAAGCATCGTTGGTTGGTGCAAATACGGTGTAAGTTCCTGCTTGATCTAAAGTTGCTGCAAGGTTAGCGCGCTCTAAAGCATCTACTAAAACACTTAATTGTGGTGTTGCAACCGCTAACTCAGTTATGGTTTCTGGTAGGATAATGGTTGTATTGTCATCATCATTATCACAGGATACTGTAAATAAGGATATCAATGCCATCGTAGCAATGATTTTAAGTTTCGATAGAGATTTCATATTGTTTACGGTTTTAATTAATTGTTTAACAAAAATATAATTTTATTAAACAAAATAATTTATGTTTAATAAAATTAACAAAACTTTAAACAAATTGAAATAATGTTTCTTCAAAACACTAAGCCTTAAAATATTTGTTTAATATGTATCTTTGCCATAAGTTTTAAATCGTTGTATGATTTAATTTAAACTTCAAGTAAGAGATTATTTATTTTTTCGTCTAATAAAAAATTAACCAGATATATACATGAAACGTGTTATTGTTGGGCTTTCAGGTGGTGTTGATTCCAGTGTTGCGGCTTATTTGTTAAAACAGCAAGGCTATGATGTTATAGGTCTGTTTATGAAAAATTGGCATGACGATTCTGTGACTATTTCAAATGAATGTCCTTGGTTAGATGATAGTAATGACGCAATGCTAGTAGCAGAAAAATTAGGAATTCCTTTTCAGACTATTGATTTGAGTGAGCAATATAAAGAAAGGATTGTTGATTATATGTTTAAGGAATATGAAAAAGGGCGAACACCCAATCCGGACGTACTTTGTAATAGAGAAATCAAGTTTGATGTCTTTATGAAAATTGCTATGGAATTAGGAGCCGATTTTGTAGCTACCGGACATTATTGTAAAAAAGGAATCATTGATGTTAAAGGAAAAGACGTTTACCAATTGCTAGCAGGAGAAGATTCAAACAAAGATCAATCTTACTTTTTATGCCAATTATCACAACAACAATTGGCAAAAGCATTATTTCCAATAGGAGAATTAACAAAACCTGAAGTTAGAAAATTAGCCACAGAACTAGATTTAGTTACAGCTGAAAAAAAAGATTCGCAAGGACTTTGTTTCATTGGTAAAGTTAAATTGCCAGATTTTTTGCAGCAACAATTAAAACCAAAAGAAGGGCTTATTGTTGAGATTCCAAAAGACCATCGAATGTATGCTATTGAGGTGCCTGAATTTGTAAATGAAGAAGAACGACTACAGTTTTTGTCAAAAAAACATGTTTATCATATCGAAGATGGAAAAATTGTTGGCAAGCATCAAGGCGCACATTATTTTACTAAAGGACAACGCAAAGGATTAGCAGTTGGCGGAAATGTAGAGCCTTTATTTGTGATTGAAACCGATGTTGAAACGAATGTTATTTATACCGGACAAGGAAAACAACATCCTGGATTGTATAAAAAAGCTTTGTTTGTAAAAGATGATGAATTACATTGGATACGTGAAGATTTAGAGCTAAAAAATAAGGATACTATGCAAGTTATGTCAAGAATTCGCTACAGGCAACCATTACAAAAAGCAACACTTTATAAAGTAGATTCAGGACTATATGTAGAGTTTGAAAATCCACAATCGGCCATAACAGAAGGGCAATTTGTGGCTTGGTATATTAATGATGAATTAGTTGGTTCGGGAGTAATTTCTTAATTAGTTGGTTTGATGCTAATTTCATAAATTGCAATGTAAATTTCAATTACTATGAAAAGAAACCTACTTGTTTTAATTGGATATATAATTTCTATTGTCAGTTTTGCGCAACAGGAAGATGCATGGGTTTATTTAACAGATAAACAAAATGCTACTTATTCAACCAATAACCCTATTGACTTTTTAACCCAAAAAGCCATTGATAGAAAAAATGCTCATGGCGTAGTTATTGATGAAAGAGATTTTCCTGTCAATGAAAATTATATTTCACAATTAAAATTACAGCCAGGCATTACGGTTTTGGCAAAATCAAAATGGTTTAATGCGGTTCATGTTAGAGGAATGGAAATAGCCATTAATGCACTTTCAATGTTGAGTTTTGTTGCTTCAATCGATTTTGCTAATAAAAGTTTAAATACCTTAAAAAGAGATTTTGTAAAAAAACAATCCAAGATAGAAGAAGTTTCTGTTAGCTTTAATTATGGTGATGCGTTTAATCAAATTGAAATGATAAAAGGAGAACAATTACACCTTTCTGATTATACAGGGAATGGTGTAACAATTGCTGTGCTCGATGGTGGCTTTACAAACGTTAATACCATGTTGTCTTTTAAAAGATTGCGTGATGCAGGACATTTATTAGGTGAACATGATTTTGTAGATAATGATGAAGATGTTTATTCTAATACTACCACAGACCACGGTACATGGGTGTTAAGTACTATGGCTGGATACTTAGAGAATCAATACGTTGGAACAGCGCCAGATGCATCCTATTATTTATTTATTACAGAAGATGGCAATTCTGAAAACCCTGTTGAAGAAAGCTATTGGGTTGAAGCAGCAGAACTAGCCGATAGTTTAGGGGTTGATATCATTAATACCTCATTGGGTTATACAACTTTTGATAATCCAAACTACAATTACTCAACTTCAGATATGAACGGCAATACTGCTTTTATATCAAAAGGAGCTAATATTGCTTTTGAAAAAGGAATATTATTAGTAAATTCTGCTGGGAATTCTGGGAACGATAGTTGGCAAATTGTTGGTGCGCCAGCAGATGCACCGGGCGTATTATCAGTTGGAGCTGTAACTTCAACAGGCTCTTATGCTTCCTTCAGTTCTATTGGTGGTTTTTTTCAGCCCACCCAAAAACCAGATGTTGTTGCTCAAGGGCAAGCTAGTTATATAATTGACAGAAATGATGCCATCGCAACAAGTAATGGCACCTCATTTAGTTCTCCAATTTTAGCTGGAGGAATAGCATGTTTATGGCAAGCACTTCCTAATAAAACCAATGCAGAAATCATGCAATTGGTTAGGGAATCGGCTTCTCAATACAATACACCCGATAATTTTTTAGGATTTGGCATCCCTAATTTGCAATTGGCCTTAAATAATGCATTGTCAATGGATACTTCTGATAAGTTTACAACAGAACTCAAGATTTTTCCTAATCCCACCAATGATAAATTATACTTTAATTTGCCTTCAAATGAAACAGATTGTTCGGTTCAAATTTATGATATTTTAGGCAAACGAGCCCTTTATTCTAGATTGAATGTTGGTATAAATGAGTTGGATATGTCATTCATATCTAAAGGCGTTTACATTGCAAACGTTCAATTAAGAAATCGTTCTAAATCATATAAAATCATAAAAAATTAAATGAATAATAGAGTTTGCCAATTATTCAATATTAAATACCCCATTATTCAAGCGGGCATGGTTTGGAATAGTGGTTGGAAATTGGCTTCAGCTTCTAGTAATTCTGGTATTTTAGGATTGATTGGCGCAGGTTCCATGTATCCCGAAGTTCTTAAAGAGCATATTCAAAAATGTAAAATGGCTACCAATTATCCTTTTGGGGTTAATGTGCCAATGTTATATCCCAATATCCAAGAAATCATGGATATTATTGTTAGCGAAGGTGTTAAGATTGTCTTTACCTCTGCGGGAAACCCTAAAACATGGACTAGTTGGTTAAAGAAACATGGCATTATAGTGGTTCATGTGGTTAGTAGCGTCAAGTTTGCGTTAAAAGCCCAAGAAGCTGGAGTGGACGCTGTTGTTGCTGAAGGATTTGAAGCTGGTGGACATAATGGTAGAGATGAAACGACTACGTTTACATTAATACCCATGGTTAAAGAACAAGTACAAATACCAATAATTGCTGCTGGTGGCATTGCATCAGGTAACGCTATGTTGGCAGCTATGGTATTAGGGGCCGATGGTGTTCAAGTAGGAAGTCGTTTTGTTGCTAGTGAAGAATCGTCTGCGCATGTTTTTTTTAAAAATGCGGTTGTTCAGGCTCAAGAGGGAGACACACAGCTTACTTTAAAAGAGTTAGCGCCTGTAAGATTAATTAAAAACAAATTTTACAACGACCTTCAAGAATTATATAAAACATCACCAAGTATGGACGATTTGAAAAACTTATTAGGAAGAGCTAGAGCAAAAAAAGGAATGTTTGAAGGCGATTTAGAAGAAGGTGAACTTGAAATAGGGCAAGTGGCAGGATTAATTCATGATGTAAAACCAGTAGCTCAAATTGTTAGTGACATGATGCTTGAGTTTGAAAAAGCTAAAAAACAAGTCCTTAAATTTTAAATGAAGTGTTTAAATTATTAGTGTATTTTTTTTTGATAAGGTGTATTTTTTCTTGCAAATTAAGGGATAGATTATTTATATTTGTAATAGTATTGCGGGAGTAGCTCAGTTGGTAGAGCGTCAGCCTTCCAAGCTGAATGTCGCGAGTTCGAACCTCGTCTCCCGCTCAAAAAACCTTTTCATTGGATGGGTTTTTTATTTTAATGTGTTGAGTTCCGTTTCTGGAGACACTTCATAAGGCGTTTTATTAGGCTCAAAAACTCTAGCCAATAAAGACCCTTTTAATACTATTGAATTTCCTTTTACTAAAAGCCAGCTTCCTTCTCTTAATCCTATAACAGGTTGATTGTTAAATACATGGAATTCTTTTATTCGTGTTTCTCTGGTTTCTCCCATGTGCTTGATAGTCGTGTCTGGATCTAAGTAATGTGGATTTAAATTAAAAGAAACCAACCCAAGAGCATTAAAATTTGGTGGATATACAATGGGCATGTCATTGGTGTTTTTAATGGTTAAACCACAAATGTTACTGCCAGCACTTGTTCCTAAGTATGGTGTTCCACGGCTTACAACATTTTTTAGAACCGATAAGAGATTAAGTTTATAAAGCTGATTCAATAAAACAAACGTGTTTCCACCACCAACAAAAATAGCCTGAGCATTTTCAATGGCAGATATAGGATTTTCAAAGGTATGAATACCAACCACCTTTTTATTGATTTTTGAAAAAGCTTCTTTAACCTTATTTGTATAAGTATCATGAGAAATCCCACTGGGTCTTGCGTAAGGAATAAAGAGAATTGTGCTAATATCTTTAAAGAAAACATTCAGTTCTTCAAGAATATATTCTAAATAACCACTACCATGAACGGTAGAAGTACTGGCAACAAAAATATTTTTCATGAGTATTTACTTTCTGTAAAAGTAATTATTTGTAATGTTTAACAAAATTTTAAACACTTTTTTGATTTATTTTAAGAATTCATATCCGTTCTTTATACCTTTAAGATATGTGTGTGAAGAAACTATTACTTTTTTTATTTTTTACAAGTTCTTTGACTTTTTTATGGAGCCAAAACCTTCAGCGCATAGAAGTTAAAGGTGTTATTCTTTCTGAAAATCAAGATGTTGAAGGCGTTACGGTTTTTAATACCTCTTCTAATAAAGGCACCATAACCAATAGTAACGGTGAATTTGTCATTGATGTGGCTTTGAATGATCGTATTGAAGTATCTGCCTTACAATTCAATCCTATTACCATGACTGTAAATGAAGACGTTGTAGAATCGAAACAAATGAAAGTTTATTTAATTGAACAGGTCAATCAGTTGGATGCTGTATTAATTTCTTCTGGTTTAATCGGTAATATAGCGGTAGATATTGATAACGTAAAAGTACTACCCAATTTAGAATTAAACATGGGAAATATGAATATGGCTTTTGAATACAATGATGATAAAGCCTTTGATAATCAGGTTGTTTCAGATCATTTGAATGCGGTTATGGATAAAGGAAGATTTTATAATGGTATTGATTTTGTTCAAATTGCCGGTGGAATTTTTGGATTGTTTGTAACCCCAAAATCTAGAAAACTTAGAAAGAATACCACTCCATTAAACCATACACCAAAAGATATAACAAATGTTTTTTCTCATTTATATATTGCTGAAACCTTTAAAATTTCTGAAGAAAAAGTGCCTGCTTTTATGGGGTTTTTAGAATCTAAAGAAATCAATCCAGAGTTATTTAAAGAAGAAAATAAATTACAACTTATAGACTATTTAATGAAACAAAGTAGCTTGTTTTTAGAATTGAATGATAACAAAAATTAATACTTTCGTTTCCATAGCATTCATTGGTACTACCAATTGGTTGGTCTCTCAAACTATTGAAATTGAAGGGCATATTCAAAGCAAAGCAGATATTGAAAATATTCATATTATTAATAAAACAGCCAAACTGTTTACTGTAACAGATAAGTTTGGAGGTTTTAAAATGAATGTAAAGTTAAAAGACACATTAGTATTTACCTCTGTTCAGCATCAAACTAAAGTTGTTGAGATTGATGAAAACATTCTCATCACTAAGCGAATTAATGTTTTTTTAGAAGAACAAATTAATGAATTGGATGAAGTCGTGGTAGGCAAAGTTTTAACAGGTAATCTGCTTTCAGATATTAATAATACCAACGGAGAACCACCTATAAATTTTTATGATGTGGGCATTCCTGGCTATACTGGAAAAATTGCAACGCAAAGTGAACGTAAATTAAACGAGGCGAGTACTGGCCCTAATGGTCAGAAGTTAAAATGGTACTCTCCATTAACAGGCTATATACCTTTAAACCCAATTTTAAACGGAATTTCTGGAAGAACCAAAATGTTAAAAGAGCGGGTTGCCATTGAAAATAAAACAGAACTTATGTTAAGTATAAAAGCGCGCTTGTCTAAAGATTTTTTGGTTTCAAATGCCTTGCCAGAAGATTTAGTTATGGATTTTTTTTATTTCTGCGCAGATGATCAAAATTTTATAAAGCATTGTAAAAATCAAACAGATTTTAAAATATTGATTTTTTTAAGAATGAAGTACATCCAATATATGGAAAATTTAAAGGCGGTTAAAGATTAATTTTTTTGGAACGCTTTTTGAATCATTTAAAAAAATTACTTTTAACGTCCAAATTAGTCACACCATTAAAAATGAACTCAAATAAATTAATCCTGTTATTAGCCATCATCCCTTTCTTTGCTTTTTCGGCGTTTCATAAATATTACATAAGCGTTACCCAAGTAGATTACATTCAAGAAAAGCAATCGGTTCAAATTACTTCTCGCATATTTATAGATGATTTTGAAAAAGTGCTGCGTGAACGATATGATGAGACTATTGTTTTAGCAGACAAAAATGAATCAAAAGAAGTGAATGCATACATTGAACAATATTTAAAAAGCAAGATAAAAATCAAAATTAATGATAAAGACATGAATCTTATTTTTATTGGAAAAGAATATGATATGGATTTAATGCAATGTTACATTGAAATTGAGCATGTTAACAATATAAATTCTATTGAAATATCCAACCAAGTGTTATTTGATGTTTTTGATGAACAACAAAATATGATTAAGACCAAAATTAACAACAAACAGAAAAGCTTTTTATTAAATCAAAATAATAAAAAAACAGTGTTAAATTTTAATTAAAAAACCAAATAAAACATATTAATTACTTATTTTCGAACGCATTTTTGTACAAATGATTAAAAAATTGTTTGCAAAAAGGTAAAATAGCTACATTTAATATAAAGTTTACAATGAAAAAAATCTCCTTTTGTTTAGTATCATTTTTTTTGATTTCTGCTGGAATTTTTGCTCAAGAACAAGAGCAAGAGCCAATTAAAGCAAAAACTGGTCACACCAATACCAACAAATTTAAGCAGTTATATGATGAATTTGCAACACCAAACATGTTCAGAACAGCTTCTGGTGCTCCAGGTCCAGCCTATTATCAACAGCAGGCCGATTATAAAATGGATATTGAAATAGATGATGTAAATGCCAAATTATCTGGTAGCGAAACTATTACATATTACAACAATTCTCCAGATGAGCTAAAGTATCTTTGGGTTCAGTTAGATCAAAATATGAGAGCTAAAGACTCAAAAACACCACTTATTGAAGGTAGTGGATACAGACCTGCAACCACTGCTTCCCGATTTGTAAACGCCTACATGAAAGAACCTTTTGATGGCGGATTTAACATTCTTGAAGTTAATGATACCAAAGGAAATGACCTTCAGTACATGATAAACAGAACCATGATGCGAGTGGAATTGCCAGCACCATTAAAATCGGGTGAGCAATTTTCGTTTTTTATTAAATGGTGGTACAATATCAACGATCATGTTAAGGATGGCGGTCGATCAGGCTACGAATATTTTCCTGATACGGATAACAGAATTTATGTGATGGCTCAATTCTATCCAAGAATGGCTGTTTACAGTGACGTTGAGGGTTGGCAAAATTCTCAATTTTGGGGACGCGATGAATTCGCACTAACTTTCGGGAACTTTGATGTTAATATTACAGTCCCAGCTGATCATATTTTGGATGGTACAGGTAAGCTTGTTAACAGAAAAGAAGTGTTTTCAAATGATATGATGGAACGCTTTGAGAAAGCAAAAAAATCATACAATGAACCAGTAAAAATTGTGACCCAAGCTGAGGCAGAAGCTGCTGAAGTTCAAAAAAGCACCAAGAAAAAAACATGGAAGTTATCCGCTCAAAATGTTCGAGATTTTGGCTTTGCAACTTCACGAAAGTTTATTTGGGACATGATGGCGGTTAAAGTGGGAGGAAAAGATGTCATGGCCGTATCGTTATATCCTAAAGAGGGAAATCCTTTGTGGGAAGACTGGTCAACAAAAACAGTGGCAAGTACTTTAATTTCTTATTCCAGAATGACTTTTGATTATCCTTACCATAAAGCCATTTCTGTGCATGCACCTATGGGTATGGAATATCCAATGATATGTTACAATTTTGGAAGACCTGAAAAAGACGGTACCTATAGCGATCGTGTTAAATATGGCATGATGGGCGTTATTATCCATGAGGTTGGTCATAACTTTTTCCCAATGATTGTTAATAGCGATGAACGTCAATGGACATGGATGGATGAAGGCTTAAACACTTTTGTACAGTACATTGCAGAGCAAGATTTTGGCAAAATGTACCCAGCTGCATTATCGCCACAACATAAAGATTTTCCATCCGATAGAGGTCCAGCGCGTATGATTATTCCTTATATGGGAGGAAATCAAGATTTCATAGCACCCATTATGACCAAAGGATTAAATACTTATCAATTTGGTAATAACGCGTATGGTAAACCCGCAACAGCTCTTAATATATTAAGAGAAACCGTTATGGGACCAGAATTGTTTGATTATTCATTTAAAGAATATGCCCGACGTTGGATGTTTAAACATCCTACACCTGAAGATTTCTTCAGAACTATGGAAGACGCATCTGCTTTTGATTTGGATTGGTATTGGAGAGGTTGGTTTTACACCACAGATTGGGTAGATATTGGGGTTAAAGAAGTAAAAAAATACTATGTATCTTCTAAACCAAACGAATATGGCAAAAGAATATCACAAAGGTTTAATATAAAGCCTGAAAGCTTGGTGTATTTGATTGAAGAAGGCAGTGAAGAGTTTGAAGAAAATATGCGTGAATCTAATCCTATGCAAGCTTCGGCAAGTTTAAAGGAATATTTAATGGATAACTTTACCGAAGAACAAAGAAAGTCCATTAAAAATCCTAAATATTTTTATAGCATTACTTTTGAAAAACCAGGTGGATTGGTCATGCCAATTATTGTTGAATATACCTATGCTGATGGCACCAAAAAAAGAGAAACATATCCAGCGCAAATTTGGAGATTAAATGATAATGAAGTGAGTAAAGCCATCGCTTCTGAAAAAGAAATTGTTAGTATAGCTGTTGATCCAGATTTAGAAACAGCGGATATTGATACTTCAAATAACTCATGGCCAAAAGAAATTAAGCAGAGTGAATTTGATAAGTTTAAAGACAAAATCAAAAATTAATAATAATTTATCCAAAAAGGCCGATTTTTTATAGTCGGCTTTTTTTTATTCTAACCAAAACACTTACTATATTTGTACTGTGATACATCAAGCTACATTTTTATTTATTAGTGGTGCTGAAATAGCCTTTATACTCTTTATTGTAGTGATGGTTTTTGGTGCAGATAAGATTCCAGAGATTGCTCGCGGACTTGGGAAAGGCATGCGAACGCTTAAAGATGCTACCAATGATATAAAAAATGAAATCACAAAAAGTGCCGATAAAAATGGTATAGATACCAGCATTGTAACCGATGTTAAAAAAGAAATTGACAGAGTAAAGGATGATATTGGTGATTTTACTGGCTCTGTAAAGCGTAAATTATAGGATTACTTTTTACGGCTTATGCTTAAGCCGTCTCTTATTGGTAATAAGATCGTTTCTAATCTATCATCTTCCTTTAGTAGTTTATTGTATTCTAAAAGCGCTTTCGTTGAAACGTCATCAGGCTTTACGGGTTCAACAACTTTTCCACTCCAAAGCACATTATCTGATAATAGGATGCCTCCAGAATTTAATTTGTCAATAATACTATTAAAGTACAAAGGGTAATTATCTTTGTCGGCATCAATAAAAATAAGGTCAAATGTTTTATCCAAGGTCGGAATAATCTCTAATGCATTTCCTAAATGTTGAATCATTTGATGTCCAAATGCTGATTTGTCAAAATACTTTCTTTGGAAATCTACCAATTCTTCATTGATATCAATGGTATGTAATTCACCATCATTTTGCATGCCTTCTGCTAAACACAAAGCGGAATATCCTGTATAAGTTCCAATTTCTAATATATGTTTAGGGTTTACTAACTTTGAAATCATGCTTAAAAGCCTTCCTTGATAATGACCGCTAAGCATACGTGGTTGTAAAATTTTTTGAAACGTCTCTCTGGTTAGCTTTTGAAGTAGTTCTGGTTCGTCTTCAGAATGATTAACTACATAATTATCAAGGTCTTCAGGGATAAAATGCATCAGGACTGTATTCTATGTATTAGTTTTTGTTTTCCTTCTTCATCATCGCCACAAAGCCATTGAATAACATTGTCTTGCCAGATTGCGTCACGTTCTGTTTCGCTAATAATGTGTCGTTCCATGGCAAGATCTAATAATTTTCCAGGATAGGACGATTGCTTGATACTTTCCATTTCACCTAATGGATATGGATCATCTAAGCCCATTAGTACTTGTTTTGATCCTTGATTTTTAATTAATAACTCTAACGAACCCGTATCATGAACCAAGGTATCAAAGAATATATTTTTATGTCCTACTGCTTTTCTTGGGTGATGTTTTCCTTCAAACAAATCGGGTCTTCCATCAAATCCTTGAATCCGTCTTCCTAAATTAATTTGCGCTAATTGACCTCCATGCGCAAAACAAGATCTCATGTTTGGGTATTTTTCCTGATAGCCATTTAAGGTCAAAAAATGATAAGCATCAGCGCATTGGGCCAACATCCAAATTAGGTGAAATCTCCAAGACGTATTTTCCAGTTTTATAAACTTTTCACCATCATATGGGTGAATTTCTAAGGCTAAATTATATTGATTGGCCAGTTCAAAAATAGGCTCATTTTCTTCATCAAAAATGCAACGCCATGTGCCAATGGTATCCATATAGTGGGTAGGTAAACATAAAAGCTGCATGCCATGGGTTTCTACACATCGCTCAATTTCCCAACAGGCACTTCTGACAAATCCGGGGTGAACCACAAAACCACAGGTGAATTTACTGGGATTTTCATGTTGGATACGTGCATTAAAATCGTTTTGAAAACGAAGTGCTTGTTTCATTTCTTCAACACGTAACCCATTACCATACAATTGAGATAAATTTAAGACAACGGCATGATCAATGTTAAAGCGCTCCATCCATTCCAATTTTTCATGCAAAAAGAAACTAGAATCAGTTACAGGCCTGCTCCAATCTTTTTGAAGCATGAATTTTCTATCCTTATCTACCCAAAAAATACCTTTTTCACGCATGAAATCAGGGATTTCTTCCGGATAAGGCAATAAATGGGAGTGGCCGTTTATTCTAAGTTTAGGTGTCATAAAAATTTAGTCAATTTTCACTTTTTTTGGAGGCTCCATGGTTTTTCCACAATTAGGACAAGTACGTTTCTCTAAATCGCCATAATACTTGTCGAAAATTTTAGGCATGTCGGTTTCAATGTTTTTTACAGTAAAATCTTCTTCATAGAGTTTGGTAACACAATGTTCACAAAACCAGAGTAGGGCATCACGCATGCCTTCGGGACGTTTGTATTCAATAACCAAACCAACGGTGTTTGCGCCACGTTGTGGTGAGTGTGGCACTTTTGGCGGCAATAGATAAATATCACCTTCTTTAATATGCACATCTTTTGGTGTGCCTTTGTCAATTATTTTTAAAACGATATCGCCTTCTATTTGATAGAAAAATTCAGGCGTTTCATTGTAATGATAATCTTTTCTGTTATTGGGTCCGCCAACGACCATGACAATAAAATCGCCATCTTTCCAAACCACTTTATTGCCAACTGGTGGTTTAAGTAAATGTCGGTTTTCTTCAATCCAAGCTTTAAAATTTAATGGCGAAACTAGTTTACTCATGTGTATTTTATTTTTGTGCGTGTCCCCTTTGGGTCTGAATTTAGGTGCTACAAAGTAGCTCGCTTTTATCCCTCACGCAGAATTAGTATAAAGTTACAAACTTTTTGTTTGGTTCCATCAAACTAAAGATTATTCAGAAATAACAAACGTTTTTCTTTCTGGTCCAATGCCTTTTAAGGTTAATGATTTCCATGTCTTGGGTAAAATTGGATTTTTTTGAATGATACCATCATCACTTATATCAAGACCACCAAAACCAAATAAAACGACTTGTAACATCCCGCCAGCACCAGTTGCAAAATAAGGGTTGTTGCTGGTTGCAGCTTCTGCTAAGGCTCCAAAAGGTGGTCGTTTATTCGGTTCATAGCTTCTTTTGAATAATCTATAGGCCTCTTCGGCGTTTCCAAGTCTTGCATATAACACGGCAAAAACGGATTGTCCCATGGCTGGCCCTTCTTCAGCTAGTTTAGGTTCGTAATATTTTAGATCTTTTTTAATGGTTTCTTCATCAGAAATAACGTGTAAGGGATACGACAAAAGGTTAACATCGGCTTGTTTTATGATAGCACCATCATAGTTGCTATGTTCCATGGTAGTGCCATCAGGAAATTGATGTATTTTAATATGGGAGGCTACCTTAGCCCAATCTGGATTCGGAAACTCACCAACGTTGTTGGCCGCTTCTGTGGCAAATTCTAAAGCCGTTATTGCAGAGCCATTGGTAAAGGCATTATCATCTACGTTTGGAGCAAACTCGTTGGCACCAACCACATTTTTTATACTATAACTCCCATCATTATTTAAAACCGATCTGCTAACCCAATAATCTGCAATCTCTTTCATCATGGGATAACCGCGTTTTTTTAACCATTCTTTATTTTGGGTAACACGGTAGTAATTCCAAAAAGCTATTGCCACATCTGCAGTAATATGATGTTCAAAGGTACCGGTAAGTGCCCAAGCTGGGGTTGCTTCTTCTCCTGTATCATCACTTTCCCAAGGAAACATGGCTCCTTTATAGCCAAAATTGATGGCTTTTTCTTTAGCTTTATTAATTCTGTCTGATCTGTAATTGACTAATGAACGTGCAATGTCCTGATTTAACATTAATAGTGGAGGAAACATCCAGAGTTCTGTATCCCAAAAAATATGACCATTGTAGTTTTGAGATGA
>PFKE01000144.1 GCA_002784145.1 Flavobacteriaceae bacterium CG_4_10_14_3_um_filter_33_47
AGGGCGGGCAAAGTGAACCACTTGCGGCGGATTAAAGTGAGCATAGCAAAGTAAGTGCTCAAAATCGATTCATTTGTGGTTAAATTTAGTATTTATTTTTCATTTTTTTACGCATGGACTCTCCTTTAATATCTATTCTGTGTGCATTATGAACAAGTCTGTCTAAAATGGCATCTGCGATGGTTTGTTCCCCTATAATTTCATGCCATGCTTCCACTGGTAATTGGGAGGCTATAATGATACTGTGCTCGCCGTGCCTATCTTCTATAATTTCCATAAAAGAATGCCTGTTTATGGCATCTAAAGCTTTAAGTCCAAAGTCATCTATAATAAGCAGGTCTTGCTTTTCCAGTTTATTGATTTGTTTTAAGTAAGATCCATCTGCTTTTGAGGTTTTAAGCATGGTAAAAAGTTTGTTTGTGTTAAAATACATGACTTTATACCCTAATGAGCACGCTTGGTGACCAATGGCCGATGCCATATAACTTTTTCCAGCACCTGTACTTCCAGTAACAAGGATATTCTGTTTATGCTTTATAAAATCACAGCTGGCAAAGCGTTGTATTTGATTTTTATCCAAACATCTTGAGGGATCAAAATCTATAGCTTCCATAACGGCGCTGTACCTAAAGCGCGCCGCTTTTGTTAACCGCTCTATTTTTCGATTTTGGCGGTCATCCCATTCACTTTGAATGAGATATGTTACAAGTTCATCACTGGTATAGTTTATACTTTGTGGCGATAAACTACTGTCAAAGGCTCTATACATACCGTATAGCCTTAGTTGTTTCATGTGTTCCAATGTCTGTTTGTTCATTGTTTTTTGGTTTTAATTTATTTGTAATAATGACTTCCTCTAATGTTATTGTGGTTAGGAACCTCTGGTTGGTCTTCGATGTCTTCATCTAAAGTGTCCCAGCCGTTTTTAAGGATACGCTCTATAATATTATAGTTATGCGCACCATAATCCAAGGCGCGTTTGCAAGCATTATCCAGCCGTGTATTGCCTACCTTTTTTGTGAGGTGCAATATGCCCAGGCACGATTTATAGGATTGCTCTGGGTGTTGTTTCTTTTCTAGTATATTAATAATCAATGTTTTGCAATGACCACCTATCTGATCAGCCCAAGTAATAAATTTTTCACTGCTCCACTCGCTGATAAAGCGGTGGTGGGAAGGCATGTGTTCCTTTATGGTGCTATATCCATATTTTTGCTTGGTTCTTGGATGTACCGTAAGTAGTTCCTGCTGATGGTAAATCTCTACTGCGCTATCTGAGTAAACCACTTTAACACGCTTGCCTATATGCTGATAAGGCAAACTATAATAGTGTTTATCCTTGCTAAAATAAATATGGCTATTTTTATGAACCGTTGCATTAGCGTAGCGTTTAATCTCATAGCGTTTTTCTGGCAATGGTCTGAGCTGATGTTTTTCAATCTCTTCAAATAACGAATAGCGGGAATATTCACGTCCTCTAAAAGACATGTTATTATGTGAGTGTAGCAATTCCAATATAGCTTTGTTAAGTTCGGACTTCGTATGGAAGGTTTGGTTGCGTAATAGCGCAAATACACGTGTATATATTATGCGTACAGCGTTTTCAACAATGGCCTTATCTCTTGGCCTGTAGGCTCTGGTTGGAAGTACTGCTGTTTCATAATGCTCAGCAAAATCCACAAAAGTTTCATTTACTTTTGGTTCATAACGACTGCTTTTGGTAACTGCAGCCCTCAAGTTATCAGGCACTAAAGCTTGCGGTACGCCTCCATAAAACCAAAGTGCGTTTTCTATACAAGTGATAAAGTCCTCCTTCTTTTGGCTCTCACAGGCCTCAACATAAGTGTATTGGCTACTGCCCAATACGCAGACAAAGACCTCTAAATCTTGTATCTCGCCTGTGTAACGATCTACAATGGAAAGCTTCTTGCCAGTAAAATCAATGAAAAGTTTATCGCCAGCTTTATGTGTAAAATGCATTACCGGAGAGACTTCCTTGACCCATTCCCTGTACCAATATCTAAACTGGGAAAGTTTGTAACCATCTGGATGTTTGGAAGCGTACTCTTGCCAGAGCAGCTCTTTGGTTACCCCTGTTTTGCGCAGTTCTTTATCAAAATAGGGGAAATACTTTTCTAGGGTTAATAGCTGTTGGCTCTTGCCTTTTTGATCAGTTTTAAAAAGCCTGTCCAGCTCCTCAAGTGTCATGGCGGACACTTCGTAACTGGTCAGTTGGTACCGCCTAAAAAAATCTATATATTTAGTGATGGTATTGCGTGATAATCCTAACTGTAGGCTTATTTGACGCTTGCTGACTCCTTCACTGTAAAGTTTGAAAATCTGTTTTATTTTTCGCATATCTATTTGTTTGTTGGCCATAATATCTTTTTATAAAAGATATTTAAAGCTTTACAAATAGAATCGATTTTTAGTGGTTCACTTTCATCCGCTGTAGGTGGTTCACTTTCACCCGCCGCACTATGCTCACTTTAATCCGCTGTGGGTGGTATACTATGCCCGTTTTTTGCAACAGGCATACATTAAAGCAACATTAAATAAAATTACAGAAAACTTGTTAAAGAATTATTTACAAACAGCCTGATTTTAAGTGCCAATAATAAATAATGTTATCCCTTTTTTGACAAAGGAAGCCTTAAGTACAATGCTATACGATTGAGAAACCCTTTGTATTTAGCATCCTCTTCGTGATAGCCATTGGCATAATTGCCATAGCCATAACCGTAGCCATAGCCATACCCGTAACCATACCCATATTTTGCCTTTTGATCGTAACCGTTATAAATTAAACTAATGTTTTTAATTTGCTTGGTTTTATACTTTTCATTTATAAAATTAAGCATGCCCTTTTTAGTGTAATCTTGCCTAATCACATATAAGGTAGCATCTACATACCCCAGAAGTTCTAAAGCATCGGCTACCAAACCAACTGGTGGTGTATCCAGAATAATATAATCATAATCGGCTTTCAATTGGCTAATCATAGCATTCAGTTTATCATTAATCAATAACTCTGAAGGATTTGGAGGAATAGGTCCTGAAGTTATAACATCTAAAAAATCAATATCTGTGTGCTGTATTACGCCTTTTAAAGTTTCTTGCCCTATCAAATAATTAACCACACCTATTTCGTTCTGAATGCCAAAATCTCCGAAAATCTTTGGTTTTCTAAGGTCTAATCCCACTAAAATGGTTTTCTTTCCACTCAAGGCAAATACCGTGGCCACGTTAATGGAACAAAAAGTTTTGCCTTCGCCACTTACCGAAGAGGTTACCAATAAGGTTTTAGCGCCTTCTAAATCTTGTGATCGGTAGTAATATTGAAGGTTGGACCTGATGGCTCGAAAAGCTTCTGCTACCGCCGATTTTGGCTTTCTGTGAACCACTAAATTATTATCAAGCTTGTTTTTACCAATAACCCCTAAAACAGGAATGGACGATAACTGTTCTAAATCCATCGGACTGTGAATATTGTTATCTAAAAAGGTTAAAACAAAAGCAAATAATAAAGGAATTAATAAGGCTGCAAAAAATGCAAAAATATAGCGTACGTTTAAGTTTCTGCCTAAGATGGTAGCGCCTGTATTTTTTGCAGAATCAATAATTAAAATATCCGATACATTGGAGGCTTTGATAATTTCTGCTTCGCCACGTTTGGCTAAAAACACATTATAGGTTTGTTCACTTAACGTGTATTGCCGTTCAATGGTGATCAATTTTTGTTGATCTTCTGGCAGCTTACTAAACTGATTTTCTACGCTACTAAGATTGGCATTAATAGTTTGCAATTCCCGCTTCAAACCATTGGTAGCCGCATTGATGTTTTCCAAAAGCACATTTTTCAAGCCTTCAATTTGTCGGTTCAAATCATTGAAAACAGACGTTTCACTTCGAACGGAGTATTGCAATTTTGATTTTTGAACAGAAAGTTCATTAATTTTTGCGACATTGTTTAAAATGTTAGCATCGCCTATACCCGCAATGGAAGGCGCAGGAATCTCGGTAAAGGAACTGCTGGTTAATAAATAATTTTTAAGGTTTGAATAATAATTTAGTTGTCGGTTAATGTCTTCTTTGTCGGCATCCAGTTTGGTAAGCTTTTCGTTGAGCAACGTGCTTTCTTCATCCAGACTATAAATTTTATTTTTCTTCCTATAGTCATTTAAAGCTTCGGCATTATTGGACAAATCATTTTTAACCCTTGAGATTTGCTCATCTATAAACACAATGGCATTGGTGGCATATTGATTTTTACGTTCCAGTTGATCTTCACTTAAAATAGTGACCATGGTATTTAAATAATCAACGATTTTCTCGGTATTTTTATCAATAAGTGAAATATCCAGAATGGGTGAATTGTTGGTATTAGCAATGCCGGTTCTTCCTTGATAACTTGAAACAACCCCATCAAAATTACTGAACTGAATAAAATACTGGTCGCCAGAAACCGCTGTTCTGTTTTCAGCCAACCTTAAAACACCCTTTAAAAAAGGAAATTCAATAGGGTCTCCAAATTTAAATGACTTTTTAAAAATGCCCACAGGCACATCCACATTAATCAATGCTTTGGTAAGATAGTTTTGGGCTGTGGCAACATTACTGGAAAATTCGGCCTCGAGTTCAAATGAATGGGCGTCTAAAAACGTAATTTTTATGGGGTTATTTATAAGTTGTGGTGCATCGTAGGTTTGGTCAAATCTAAAAGGTGATGCTTTATAAATATCCTGTTTTCTAAATCGTCCTTGTTTTAAATAGCTTTTGTAAAACTCAAGGCGGTCTACAACTTTTTCATGATGAGAGCGCGATTTTAGCGTTACAATCATGGTTTGAACTTTGGCTGTAACGCCACCCCAATTAAAGGTTAAACTAGCATTGGAAGTAAACAAGGGGTTACTATCATCTTCAATGGAAATTTTAGTGCCAAGCCGATACGAAAATTCTTCCCTGATATTTTTTTGATACACCAAGAAAATCCCAACAGCCAAAAGCAATAAAAACCACTTCCAATAACTTAAAGCTCTAAATAAAAACTTTTTAATATCAAAGCTGGTAGCAGAGTTTTCAGAAACTTCAAATTCTTCAATCATAGCAATGCGTTAAAGATTTTTAGTTAAAAAATAAGTGGTAACTATCAATGAAAATATAGAAGCTAACGTAGTGAGGGTTTGCGTGGCTGTTTCGCCAGCGCCCAGAGCTTTGCGCTTTAAGGGTTTTACCAAAATCATATCATTAGGCTGAATGTAATAAAAAGGCGATTGCATGGCTGCCAAATCTGTTAAGTCTATATGATGAATTTTTTGCCCTTGTGGATATTGCCTAATGACCAACACATCTTTTCTGTCTCCAGTGTTTTTAATATCGCCCGAATTGGCCAAGGCTTCAATAATGTTAACACGGTCTTGAAACAGCGTATAAACGCCCGTTCCACCCACTTCACCGGTGACGGTGTAACGGAGTCCAGCTAATTTTACAGTGACAAAAAGCTCGGCAGTATCTTTAAAATATTGTCTTAAAAGTTCTGTTTTTACCTTAGTTTCAATCTCTTCAATGGTAAAACCCAAAACATTGATATCTCCTAAAATGGGGAATTTGATGTTTCCATGTAAATCAACAGTAAAGCCATTAAAATAAAGTTGGGCGCCTCCTAAAGAAACCGTGTTGCCAGAAGCCTCAACCGGATTAAAAATTGCGGTTAATTCTGCATCTAAAGCTTTAACCTTAATACTCAAAATATCGTTAACTTGGACTCGATAGGGTTTGGATGTTTCTTTGATCAACAAAGAATCATTCACAATGGTTCCTTTGTCTTGTAAATACACAAGATCCTTGTTGGTTATGCAGGAAGAAAAATAAACACAAAGTATTAGACAAAAAAATAAGACAAATCGTTTCATTAAAAGCGCCATGTTTAAAAGCAAATATAACCTTTCAGTAGGAATATAAAAACTAATGTAGTAAATTTTGGTAATTTGTACGTTCTTTGCAAAAAACAATCCTTTTGAACTATTTAACTGTTGAAAATATATCAAAATCTTATGGAGAGCTAACGCTTTTCGAAAACATGTCGTTTAGCGTCCATAAAGATGAAAAAATTGCTTTTGTTGCCAAAAATGGCACGGGTAAAACCTCTATTTTAAATATCCTTTCTGGAGATGATGAGCCAGATACTGGAACCATAACTTACAGAAACGATATTGCCATCTCATTTTTGCCCCAAGACCCAAAGTTAGACCCTTCTTTAACGGTTGAAGAAACCATTTTTGCAAGTGAAAACCCCATTTTAAAAGTGATTTTAAATTATGAGCATGCGCTTTTAAATCCTGAAAATGAAGAAGTTTATCAAAAGGCTTTTGATGCCATGGAACAGTATCAAGCCTGGGATTTTGAAACGCAGTATAAACAAATACTATTCAAGCTAAAACTTGAAGATTTAAACCAAAAAGTGAGCACCCTTTCTGGCGGACAAAAAAAACGCTTATCGTTGGCCAATGCCTTAATTAATAAGCCAGATTTGCTTATTTTAGACGAACCTACCAATCATTTAGACTTAGAAATGATTGAATGGCTCGAAGGCTTTTTTGCCAAAGAAAATATTACGCTTTTTATGGTTACGCACGACCGTTATTTTTTAGAACGGGTCTGTAATGAAATTATAGAATTAGATGAAGGCCAGCTTTACAGTTACAAAGGAAACTACTCATATTATCTGGAAAAACGTGAAGCTAGAATAGAACAAACTGAAGTTGAAACAGGCAAAGCCAAACAACTGTTTAAAAAAGAATTAGAGTGGATAAGAAGGCAACCAAAAGCCAGAACCACCAAATCAAAATCAAGAATAGACGATTTTCAAGACATAAAACACCGCGCCAGTCAACGTAGAAACGACCATGAAGTACAGTTAGAACTCAACATGGAACGTTTGGGGAATAAAATTATTGAACTCCATAAAGTTTCTAAATCTTTTAAAGATAAAGTCATTCTCAATAACTTTAGCTATATGTTTCAGAGTGGAGAGCGTATGGGAATTATTGGTAAAAATGGCACTGGTAAAACAACATTTCTTAATCTGTTAACCCAACATTCCAAACCCGATGCCGGCAAAGTAATTACTGGAGAAACCGTTAAATTTGGGTATTACACTCAAGATGGCATTGCTATAAAACCAGAGCAAAAAGTCATTGATGTCATTAGGGAATATGGCGATTACATTCCATTAAAAAAAGGACGTCAAATCTCGGCCCAACAATTATTGGAACGCTTTTTATTCAGTAGAAAAAAGCAATACGATTTTGTTGAAAAACTAAGTGGCGGAGAACGTAAACGCTTGTATTTATGCACGGTTTTAATTCAAAACCCCAATTTTTTAATTCTGGATGAACCCACCAATGATTTAGATATTGTAACTTTGAATGTCCTTGAAAATTTTCTTTTGGACTTTCCGGGTTGCGTCATTGTGGTTTCGCATGATCGTTATTTTATGGATAAAGTGGTAGATCATTTGTTGGTTTTTAGAGGCGATGGTATTATTGAAGATTTCCCCGGTAATTACACCGATTTTAGGGTTTACGAAGACAGCCAACCTGTCGTTTCAAATACTTCAGAAGATAAAAAAGAAAAAAATACCTGGAAAAAAACGGAAACGAATACCTTGTCTTATAATGAAGAAAAGGAACTTAAAAACATAGAAAGTAAGTTAAAATCGTTAGCCTTTGATAAAAAAGAACTGGAAAATAAATTCAATAATTCAGAACTTTCGCAAGAGGCTATTTTAAAACTTTCTGAAACGTTACAAAAAATTATTGACGACATGGAAACAAAAGAAGAACGTTGGTTTGAACTTTCATCAAAACTTGATAATTAACAATGAATAATTAACAATGGATAGATAATAAATAACTTGTCTAACCATTAACCCGTCCGTTCGAGTGAAATATTGAGTAGCAAAATATTTTGCATCAAGAGTCCTGTCATCCTGAGCACAGTCGAAGGACCTTCTGCTCATAACCTTACAACTTTATAACCTCATAACTTTATAACCTTATTACCTTATAACTTTGTAACTTTGTAACCCTACATGTGGTATCAAATAAGCCAATACATAAAATTCATCTTCAAATCCACCAATCAACATGGCGTTCATTCACCCTTTGTGTATGACTTGATCACGAAATGCTTCTACAATAAAACATCCTTTGAAGCCTATAAAAATATTTCAGAATACAGAAAAGATCTTATAAACAACCATTCTAAAATAGAAGTCACAGATCTTGGTGCGGGTTCTAACAAAATAAAAACAAACACAAGAACCATCTCGGAAATGGCAAAACACGCAGGAACAACCCAGGTTAGAGCAAAACTGCTGTTTAGACTGGTAAACTATTTTAAGTTTAATACCATTCTGGAACTGGGGACATCTTTAGGAATTGCAACACATGCTATGCAATTAGCAAATCCAAAAGCAAGGGTGATAACCATAGAAGGTTGCAGAAATCTTTCTGAACTTGCTAAAACCCAATTATTAAAACATCGACTATTAAATATTCAGGTAATCCATAATGATTTTGAAAAAGCCCTCAAAGGCCTCAATAATCAAACCTTTGATCTCGTTTTTTTTGATGGCAACCACCATAAAAAGGCAACCTTGATGTATTTTGAAACACTTTTACAAGGCATTCATAACGATTCTGTATTTATTTTTGACGATATTTACTGGTCTAAAAGTATGACTGAAGCATGGGAAACCATAAAACAACATCCAAGGGTTACTATGACCATCGATACTTTTTTTTGGGGGATGGTGTTTTTTAGAAGAGAACAACACAAACAACATTTTACCATTAGAGTGTAACAACTCCAATACATTTGCGTCAAACAGGATAGAAATTTACTTATGAGTAACGTTATTAAAATTAGAAATATCATTCGCGACTTTAAATTGGGCCAAGAAATCGTTAACGTTTTAAAAGGCATCGATTTAGATATCGAACGTGGTGAATATGTGGCCATTATGGGACCTTCGGGTTCTGGAAAATCTACCTTAATGAACATTATAGGATGCTTGGATACGGCAACAGCTGGAACTTACATATTAAACGGAAAAGATGTGAGTAAAATGTTGGATGATGAATTGGCCGATATTAGAAATACTGAAATTGGTTTTGTGTTTCAGACTTTTAATTTATTACCCAGAACAACAGCACTTGATAACGTAGCCTTACCCATGGTGTATGCTGGAGTTTCTAAAAGTGAACGTACAAAACGAGCTATGGATGTTCTTAAAAGTGTTGGGTTAGAAGATAGAATGGAGCATAAACCCAATCAACTCTCTGGTGGACAACGACAACGTGTTGCTGTTGGCAGAGCTCTGGTAAATCATCCATCCATTATTTTGGCAGATGAACCCACAGGTAATCTAGATTCCAAAACATCTCTGGAAATATTGAATTTATTTGATGATATTCACAAAGCTGGAAATACCGTTATCGTGGTAACCCACGAAGAAGATGTAGCCGCACGTGCCAAACGAATCATCCGTTTGATTGACGGTATGATTAGCACAGATACCAGGAACGCATAGAAGCATAGTTTTTAAAATTATAGGCCTTTTTAAATTTATAACTTTATAACTTTATACCCTTAACTTTGAACGCATGAAAATCTACACTAAAACAGGAGATAAAGGCATCACGGCACTATTTGGTGGTACTCGCGTCCCAAAACATCATATCCGTATTGAAAGCTATGGAACCGTAGATGAACTGAACTCACATCTTGGATTAATCCGTGACCAGGATATAAACCAACATTACAAGAATATTCTCATGCACATTCAGGACAGGTTATTCACTATTGGAGCCATTCTTGCTACCGATCCTGAAAAGAATATCCTAAAAAACGGGAAAGAACGTTTAAACATTCCTAAAATTTCTTCAAAAGACATTGAACGCCTTGAACACGAAATGGATGTTATGAATGAGGTTTTGCCGCCCATGACACATTTTGTTTTACCAGGCGGACATCAAACAGTGTCATTCTGTCATATTGCACGTTGCGTTTGCCGTAGAGCTGAGCGTTTGGCTGTGGCACTTAATGACATAGCAACCTTGGACTCAAACACCTTGATCTACTTAAACCGGCTATCAGATTATCTTTTTGTGTTGGCACGAAAGTTGTCCTACGACTTGCAAGCCAATGAAATTAAATGGATTCCTGAGAAAACGTAATTTTGCGCTTGTTCAGAAAGTTATCGAGACGACGAAGTAATCTCAGAAAACTAGTAAGTTACCTCAAGAAGCTAGAAAATTCCTTCAAAGGGACGTTTTAAAAAGATGGTAACGAAAAGCCCGACCCTTGTAGTAATGCACAAATTTTAAATCATTGTATTTCAAATGTTTATATTTTAAAAAAATACGTTCTTAAAAATAATAATTAAATAACTCATTTTTTCCTTGTCTGTTTAAACTAAAAAATTATTTTTGCAAAAAAATTAAACATTTATAACATGTATTGGACATTAGAATTAGCATCATACCTAAGCGATGCGCCTTGGCCAGCAACAAAAGACGAGTTAATAGATTACGCTATTAGAACCGGTGCGCCTTTAGAAGTTGTTGAAAACTTACAATCTATTGAAGATGAAGGTGACTCTTATGATTCAATTGATGAAATTTGGTCAGATTATCCAACGGATGATGATTACCTTTGGAATGAAGATGAATATTAATAAAGCATAAAGAAACGTTAAAAAGTCTCGATAAGAGACTTTTTTTATGCCCTATTTTTTATAAAACCGCATAACAAAATGTATCTTTGAATGCTTTTTAAAAGATTAAAAAATCAAATAAAAAGAAATAACGAACAACTCTCACACGGAGCGTAGTCTGCGTGTTTAATATAAAATTTATCACAAATGAGTTTTTTAAATTCAGTACTTAAAGTATTTGTTGGAGACAAATCAAAACAAGATGTTAAAGCCATCACTCCCATTGTAAATAAAATAAAAACCTTTGAATTGGCTATTCAAGCCTTATCTCATGATGAATTAAGAGCCAAAACCTTAGAATTTAAAGCAGCCATAGCAGAAGCCAACAAGCCTGTTAATGAACAGATTGAAGCCCTGATGGCTGAAGCTGATGCTACAGAAGATATTGACAAGCGTGAAGATATTTATCAGGACATTGATAAACTAAAAGACCAGGCCTATTTGGTTACCGAAGAGGTTTTAAATACCATTTTACCCGAAGCCTTTGCCGTGATTAAAGAAACTGCAAAACGTTTTGTAAACCACACTGAAATTAAAGTTAACGCTAGTACCTTTGACCGGGAATTATCTGGAAACAAAGGGTATGTTACTCTTGATAATGACTTCGCCATCTGGTCAAATTCTTGGGATGCCGCAGGAAAACCCATTACATGGGATATGACACATTACGATGTACAACTTATTGGTGGTATTGCGCTTCATCAAGGTAAAATTGCCGAAATGCAAACTGGTGAAGGTAAAACCTTAGTTGCAACGCTTCCGGTGTATCTAAATGCCCTTTCTGGAAAAGGTGTTCATCTCGTAACCGTCAATGATTATCTAGCCAAACGTGATAGCGCTTGGATGGCGCCAATTTTTGAATTTCATGGCTTAAGCGTTGATTGTATAGACCACCATCAACCAAACTCCGAAGCCCGTAAAAAAGCCTATAATGCCGATATTACCTATGGAACCAATAACGAATTTGGTTTTGATTACTTACGTGATAATATGGCACATTCACCGGATGATTTAGTACAACGTCCGCACCATTACGCCATTGTGGATGAGGTGGATTCTGTTTTGGTGGATGATGCACGTACGCCATTAATCATTTCTGGACCCATTCCTCAAGGGGAACGTCACGAATTCAATGAGCTTAAACCAAAAGTAGATGATATTGTGGCCGTACAACGAAAGTACTTAACCAGTGTACTGGCCGAAGCTAAAAAGTTAATTTCTGATGGTGATACCAAAGAAGGCGGATTAAAATTACTTCGTGTTTTCAGAGGGATTCCTAAAAACAAAGCCTTGATCAAATTTTTGAGTGAAGAAGGCGTTAGGCAATTGCTTCAAAAAACAGAGAATTTTTACATGCAGGACAACAACCGTGAAATGTCTAAAGTAGATGCAGAACTGTATTATGTCATTGATGAAAAAAACAATCAAATTGAACTGACCGATAAAGGTGTTGAATATTTATCGGGTAAAGATGATCCTAACTTTTTCGTCATGCCAGAAATTGGTTTGGAGATAGCAAAAATTGAAAACAAAAAATTACCACTTGAAGAAGAAGCCAAAGAAAAAGAAGCCTTGTACAAAGACTTTGGCGTAAAATCTGAAAGAATCCATACGCTCAACCAACTTTTAAAAGCCTATGCCCTTTTTGAAAAAGACATTCAATATGTGGTTATAGACAATAAAGTGATGATTGTAGATGAGCAAACCGGCCGTATCATGGACGGAAGACGCTACAGTGATGGCCTACATCAGGCCATTGAAGCCAAAGAAAATGTAAAAATTGAAGACGCTACACAAACCTTTGCAACCGTAACCCTTCAAAATTACTTCAGAATGTACAAAAAACTCTCTGGAATGACTGGTACTGCAGTCACTGAAGCTGGAGAATTTTGGGAAATTTACAAATTGGATGTAGTGGAAATTCCAACCAACAGACCCATTACTCGTGATGACAGAGACGATTTGGTTTATAAAACCAAACGTGAAAAATACAATGCGGTTATTGAAGAAGTCACACAATTATCGCTTGCAGGCAGACCCGTTTTAATTGGGACAACCTCTGTTGAAATTAGTGAGTTATTGGCAAAAATGCTCACCATCAGAAAAATTCCTCACAACGTCTTAAATGCAAAACTACATAAAAAAGAAGCCGATATTGTAGCAGAAGCTGGTCAACCAGGACAGGTTACCATAGCCACAAACATGGCGGGTCGTGGTACCGATATTAAATTAAGTGAAGCCGTTAAAAAGTCTGGTGGTTTAGCCATTGTAGGTACAGAACGCCACGATTCTCGTAGGGTTGACAGACAGTTACGTGGTCGTGCTGGTCGTCAAGGAGATCCTGGTAGTTCACAATTCTACGTGTCTCTTGAAGACAACTTAATGCGGTTATTTGGTAGCGAGCGTATTGCCAAAATGATGGATAGAATGGGATTAAAAGAAGGCGAAGTGATTCAACATTCCATGATTTCAAAATCTATTGAACGTGCTCAGAAAAAAGTAGAAGAAAACAACTTTGGGGTTCGTAAGCGTTTATTAGAGTATGATGATGTTATGAACGCCCAACGTGAAGTAGTTTACAAACGTCGTCGCCATGCCTTACAAGGAGAACGCCTTAGAGTGGATATAGCCAATATGATTTTTGATATTTCAGAAAACATGGCTGAAAACAATAAAGAGGCTAACGACTTTAAAAACTTTGAGTTTGAACTTATCAGGTATTTCTCCATGCCTTCTCCAATCACAGATGCTGAATTTGGGAAATTAACGGCACAGGATATTACCTCTAAAATTTATAAAGCAGCTTTTAATCATTACAAAGAAAAAATGACTCGCAATGCCGATATGGCATTTCCTGTGATTAAAAATGTGTATGAAACGCAGCGCGATAAATTTAAACGCATTGTAGTGCCATTTACCGACGGTATGAAAACCTTACAAGTTATTACAGATCTTGAAAAAGCCTACGAAACCAGTGGTAAACAACTTATAACAGATTTCGAAAAAAACATAGCCTTGGCCATTATTGATGATGCTTGGAAAACGCATTTGAGAAAAATGGATGAATTAAAACAATCGGTGCAATTGGCGGTTCACGAACAAAAAGATCCCCTTTTAATCTATAAGTTTGAAGCTTTTGAATTGTTTAAAGGCATGATTGACCAAGTAAATAAAGAAGTTATTTCATTCTTATTTAAAGGTGAATTACCTCAGGAAACTCAAAACACAATTCAGGAAGCAAGACAAGTACGTAGAAAGGAACAACTAAAAACACAAAAAGACGAAATTCCTAACATGGACGAGCGTTCTGCACAAAGCAGAGCGGCAGGAAACACAAAAAGGCAACAAGAAGTGGTTGAAACCATCGTGAGAGATCATCCAAAAATTGGACGGAATGACCGTGTTACCATAAAACACGTAATGAGTGGCGAAAACAAAACCCTAAAATACAAACAAGCAGAACACTTAATTAATAAAGGAGATTGGGTATTGGTGGAAGATTAGTAAAAGCAATGTCATTATAGGAGTCTACACAGCTTTCGGGAGGACGAATTATTCTATTGAAGTTAAAAGACATTGCTAAGTAAATTAAAATTAACTTAGCAATGCCAAAAAATAAAAAGATCTTAAAAGATTTTCTATTAGGATTTTTTTGTGACTTATAGAAACGACCATCTTTTATATCGTTAGAAAAATGGAGTAATTTCGATAACAAAATACAAATTAGGGCTCTAATATATAACTAAAAGAATCAATGCTGTGGCCTTGCTCATCTGAAAAATTCTTGCCATAAGAATGCAACTTTCCATTCAGACGTTATATAATTTGACATACCGACGTCATCTATAAAAAAAACAACTCACTTTTGTGAATTTTTACAAATTTTGCAAACTAATTGTTAGAAAAAAATTGTAAGCTTTGTAACCTATAATTTCGAGGGTTTTTAAAATTCAATATCCTTTTTTTCTCTAATAAAAAGAAAATAAATATCATTTTATCATAGGCTTACTCGTAAAAACTCGAAAATCCCGAAAAACTAAAAAACTCAAACATCCTTAGTTCAAAGCTATCTGAGTTTTTGTTTTTTATTTAGTTTAAATCGGTTACTTCTGAAAGTGCCTAGATAACAGAAAAGAACCAAACCAATGGTTTAGCCCTTAACTGCTATTTCTTATAGCATCCATGAAAAAGCAGAAAGTCCAGTATCTTTAAAGTTCACAAAAACAATTAAGATATGAAAACTGAACCCACTGC
>PFKE01000025.1 GCA_002784145.1 Flavobacteriaceae bacterium CG_4_10_14_3_um_filter_33_47
TTTAACTAAGGCTCTGTATAATTCAAAGACACCTTTACTAAATATGTTAAAACCGTAACCCTTTTTTAGGCTTTTCGATAAAACGCTGAAAATTTGTAAGAATAATTTGTTTAATTCATTTTTTTTTTAAGTTTGAAATGTTCAAGAGCAAAGTTTTGTTTCAGTCTATACAAAATCAAGTTTTTGGGCAAAAGTTGCAACAAATCAGCGCTGATTATTTTTATTCTCCTATAGCATTAAATAATGGCACATTATGTTTAAGTTTTAGACTGCTTAAAATAAAAAAATAGACTAATCTCTCATAGACTAAAAAATTTAGACTGAATAGACTGAACCATGTATTTAGTTTAACCAACCAGTTATACCATATTTTAACTGGTTTAAAATTTTAGAAATTATGAAAAAAAAATTAAGCATAATAATAACTATACTTTCTATTAGTAGTATTATTAATTTAAACGCAAAAACAGAAATAAAAGATGCGTATACATGTTGGGATGTAGCTGATGCAACTGTTGACACTTTCAATGAGGCGAATCTAAAAATGCGCCATATTGCTACTTATGAACAGCAATATCGGATTTGGGAAGCAGCATATGATGGTTGTATGGGAGAGTAATGACCAAATAACTAGTTACCATTAATGGTAATAAATAGTTAATTAAAATAGATAAAACATCTTTTCTATCATAACAGTTAAACTATTGATTGTAATTTAGCTGTTATGATTATTATTAAATTTATTTATGAAGTTAAAAATATGTCTTCTATTAATAGTTTTAAACTCTAGCTTTGTTTTTGCTCAGAATGGTTATGCTTATTACAAAAAACAATTGTCTTCTGGTGATGATGAAATTACAAACGAGTACATGAAGCAAGCGTTAAAACGATTAAAGTCCCAAGAGTATGAATTATCATTTAATAAGAATAGTGCTTTGTTTAAACAAGTTGAAGAAATGAGTGTAGAGAATAATCCTGTAGTTGAGGCATTCACTCAATCTATTTCACAATTTACCGGCGAGGTTTATTTTGATAGAACAAAAAAATTAGTTATTCATAAAAATGATTTTTCAGGGACTACTTTTTTAATTCAAAAGAATAATGTGAATTGGGTTTTAACTCGTGACACATTGAAAATTGATAAATACTTATGCTATAAAGCTACAACTACACAAACGATAGAAAATTCTGAGGGCTTACATAAGTTAAAAATCACAGCCTGGTATGTACCAGAGATTTCATTGCCTTATGGACCAGATGCGTTTGGTGGATTACCTGGCTTAATTCTTCAATTAGAAAATAATGGTATCTTAACGACAATAAAAAAGATAGAATTTTTGAATAATGAAACCTTAAAAATTAGTTTACCAACTAAAGGAAAGGAAATAACAGAAGAAAAGTTTAATGCGATAGTCAAAAAAACATTTGAAAACAGAAAGGATAATAAGAATTAATTTTTTTAGAGCGACTTTATTTTTCTAATGGTATTTATGCTCAGTAAATCCAGGTTTCTGAAAAAATTAGCTTTATCATAAATTAGCTTTATCCATTTAAGGTAAAACCGTAACGCTTTTTTGTGTTTTCGATGAAATGCTAAACATTTGTAAGAAAAACTTGTTTAATCAGTTTTTTTTTTTAAAATTTAAAATGTTCAAGAGCAAAGTTTTGTTTCAGTCTATACAAAATAATGTTTTTGGGCAAAAATGTTGCAACAAATCAGCGCTGATTATTTTTATTTTCCCTTAAAATTAAATAACAGCACACAAGTTTAGGTTTTAGACTGCTTAAACTAATAATAGACTGACTTTATAGACTAAAATTTTTAGACTGAATAGACTGAACCATGTATTTAGTTTAACCTATCAGCTATAAAAAAAATTAGCTGGTTTAAATTTTAAAAATTATGAAAAAATTGATTAAAAAAGTAGGGGTGGTTTGTGCTATTTTATCATTAATGAGTATGACTAGTGCTCCTCAAGAATTAACCGAATGTGAAATTTTAGGCGTAGAAGCTCACCACTTATTCTTGAGAGCAGGATTTGACCATTACGCTGCATATTTAATGTCTGAAGGGGTGCAGGAACAATGTGAATTAACTAGATAGAGGTTAAAATACAATTAATAAATCTCACTAAAATGGCTATTTATAAAAAAATAGCCATTTTATAAATTTCTATATTATGAGGAAAATAGCCACTTTTATTCTTTGCGCCATTCTTATTTCAAAAATTGCAATTGCTCAAAATTCAATTAATATTGTTACTTATAAGGCCATGTTTGCTGAAAAATTCTCAGAAGGATCTAGTGCTAATAAAGACTTAGGCTTTTTGGATGAAATAGTTAAAGGTAAAGAAGTATTTTTTGAACTAATTTTTAATAAAAATGAGGCTAATTATAAGCAAAAAAATGAATTAGATGTTAATGATTTTGATGCAAAAATAAAAAAAGCTCTTTTTGGAGGAAATACATTTTTTTATTTGAACACAAAAAACAGAGAATATATAAGTCAAATAGAAGCTTATGGAGAAATTTTTTTAGTACCTCTTGTCAAATGGAAGTGGAAACTAACAAACGAGTCTAAAAAAATAGGGAGTTATAAATGTTATAAAGCGACAACAATAAAGACTGTAGATAATTCAGAAGGGGTTTTTAGTTTTCTAGTAACGGCATGGTTTACAAATGAGATTCCTGTAAATTTTGGACCTAAAGGCTATTATGGTTTACCAGGGTTAATTTTAGAACTTCACGAAAATAAGCAGGTACATTTTGCTCAAAACATTAAATTAAATCAAAATAGTATTAATGGAATTGAGAAACCTACTAAAGGAATCAAAATGACTCATAAAGAGTTTGAAGCCTTTGGAAAGAATTTTTATGAGAAAAATAAAAAGATTTAACAATTAAAAAGGTTATTAAAACACAATGATATACAACATTAATATTATTTTAAGACTCTCTTTTAACATACAGCGCGTCTATTAAGCTAACTGAGTGTTAGTTATAGTTGTTTTGTATCAAGTTAGAGATAGGTTTAGGAGATAATTCTTCATATAAATTAGTTTCAGAATTGATAAGAATAATTTAGGAAATGAAAAAAAAGCTTTATACAAAATTTGTCATAAGATGTAAAGCAAGAATCCATTATTTTTCAATCCTATTTTTCATATCAGGGTATTCTTTTTATGCCCAAAATATTGTAGTTTCTGGCAAAATTACAGATACTTTGCAAAACCCATTAAGCTACGCTAACATTTTGGCCATACCAGAAGCTATCGACCAAGATGTGCGTTTTGCTATAACCGATAACGATGGAAATTATAAACTCGGCTTATCCAAAAACCAAACCTATAACATAACCGTAAGTTATTTAGGCTATAAACCACAAACCATAAATGTAACAACAACCAATCAAGATTTAATTAAAAACTTTATTCTCAAAGAGAATCCAGATCAGCTTGATGAAGTTACCATAAAGTATACGCCACCAATTGTAGTGAAAAAAGACACCATTACCTATAAAGTAGATGCTTTTGCAACCGGTGAAGAACGTAAATTGAGAGAAGTACTTAAAAAATTGCCAGGAGTAGAAGTCGATAAACTTGGTAATGTTATGGTACAAGGTAAAAAAGTAACCAAGGTCTTGGTTGAAAACAAAACCTTTTTTACAGGCGACAGTAAATTGGCTGTAAACAATATACCTGCCGATGCTGTAGATAAAGTAGAAATTCTAGACAACTACAACGATGTTGCTATGTTAAAAGGGTTGCAAGATACCGAAGATATGGCCATGAACATTAAACTAAAAGAAGATAAAAAGAAATTTACTTTTGGCGATGTTGAGGTTGGTGCTGGTATTAAAAATCGTTATTTGGTGCATCCAAACCTTTTTTATTACAGCCCAAAAACCAATGTTAATTTTATTGGCGACCTAAATAACCAAGGTATTAAAAGTTTTAGCTTTCGCGATTATTTAGAGTTTGAAGGTGGTTTTAGTAAACTCATGAACGATGCTGGTAGTTATTTTAGTCTATTTAACAGCGATTTTGCGCAGTATTTAAACAATCAAGATTATACGGCAAACACCAACCAGTTTGGTGCTTTAAACATTAGGCAATCTATAAATAACGTTACCGATATTAGTGGCTACGTTATAACTTCTAAAAGTAAAACAGAAACGCAAAGCGAAACTTTAAACGACTACCTCAATTTTGAAAGTCCTTTTTTAGAAGAACGAACGGTTACCAACCAATTAAACAATTTTTTTACCATTGGAAAAATAACCTTGGAGTACAATCCAGATTTTAATGAAGATTTAACTTATAACAGTTTTGTAAAAGTCACTAACAATAACAGTAATGGCTTCATTACTACTTTAAACCCAACAGAAGATAATAGCATAACTACACTTACAGATGTTACAGGTGTAAACTTAAAACAAAACATAAGCTACAGCCGAAAGCTTTCAAAAGACCATACGGTTACTTTAGAGGCTACTTATAGCTACCAAAATGATAAACCTATTACAGAATGGCTTACCAATAGGCAAATTCTGCAAGGCCTCATTCCTTTAATAGAAGACATAAAGTATGACATCTTTCAAACCAAAAAATCGAATTCACATTCATTTAATGCTACGGCTAAGGATTATTGGGTGTTAAATAATTTTAATCACATTTATACCAGTGTTGGTGTTAATACGGCATTTAATTCCTTTTATAACGAGGATATTCAGAAGCTCACAAACGGAACCATTAATAATTTTAATAGCGCAGGTTTTGATAATGATTTTGGCTATAATTTCGTAGATACCTTTATGGGTTTAGAATATAAGTTTCAAATAGGGATTGCTACCTTTAAACCCATGTTGTATTATCATTTTTATAATTGGAATACAAGGCAGTTTGATGAAAAATTTTCAAATAATAAAACATTGCTTTTGCCTCAGTTTACTACAAAAATAGAGTTTAATAATAGTGAAAAAATAAATTTCAAGTATCAATTAAATGCACGTTTTCCTGAAATAGATAGGCTAGCAAATAATTTTATTTTAAATAGCTTTAATAGTGTATTTAAAGGTGATACCACTTTAGAAAATCAATTATATCACAGCGTGAATTTGAGCTATTATAAATTTAGTTTATTTAAAAATTTGAATCTTAATATCAATACCAGTTTCAATAAAAAAGTAAAACATTTTAAAAGTGTTACGCAATTGCAAGGCATTAATCAATTTAACACCCAAATTTTATTTGATGAACCAGAATATAATTGGAATTTAAGCGGACGGATTTCAAAAAAAATTAATAAAATAAGATATAACCTAAGCAGTCGCTTTTCGTACAACGATTTTTATCAAATCTTGAATAGCGATACTAATTTGAATATTTCAAAATCGTTTTCTTCAACATTTAGCATTGAAACATTTTTTAAAAACTACCCAAATATTGAGTTAGGTTATACTAAAGATTTTAGTAATTACCGATCGATTGGCACCATAACTAATTTTGAAAATGATCGATTTTTTGTAAACTTGGAATACAATTTTTTAAAAGATTTTATTTTAAAAGCAGATTATAGTTTTGATCATTACAAAAATAAAAACAGTACTGTTAATAATACTTTTGATACTGCAAATGCTTCACTTTTTTATCAAAAAGAAGATAGCCCTTGGGGTTTTGAGATTAACGCCACAAATCTTTTTAATGTCACATTTAAACAGCAAAATTCATTCAATAGCTTTTTAATTATCGATCGTAAAACGTTTATTTTACCACGAATTATGATGTTTAAAATAGCGTATAAATTGTAATTTAAATAGTCTTAGCAAAGGCCAGAAAGAAATCTACAGACTCAGGGTTTTTCATGGAATCTAAATTAATGGATGTATCAAAAGGCATTTTTAGTAGAATTTTTTTAATAGGTGCTTCCATTTTTTTTCCACTTATGGTATATGGAATATCTTCTACTTCGATAATATCGTCTGGCACATGTCTGGGTGAATATTCTTTTTTAAGTTGATTGTTTATGGCTGTTTTAACCTCATCGGTTAATTTAAAAAAGGGTTTCATTTTTACAAATAATGGCATGTAATGTTGCCCACCATCAAGTTCTAAATTAACAATAAGCGAATCTTCAATAGCACTTATTTTGTTAATACATCTATAAATTTCGCTGGTGCCAATTCGTATGCCATGCCGGTTTAAGGTTGCATCCGATCTTCCAAAAATAATAATACCATGTGTTTTAGAGTTAATTTTTATAAAATCGCCGTGCCTCCATATATCAGGAAAATGTTCGAAATAACTGGCTTTATAGCGTTTTTTTTCAGCATCGTTCCAAAAATAAATAGGCATGGAAGGCATGGGTTTATCAATAACCATTTCACCTAAATCATCTTCAACAGAACGGCCATTATCATCAAAGGCAAATAATGAAACGCCCAAAGCCTTGCATTGTATTTCTCCAGCATGAACGGCATAAAACGGCGTGCCACCAACAAAAGCGGTGCAAACATCGGTGCCGCCAGCCATAGAACACAGCCAGACATCTTGTTTGATGCTTTTATAAACGTACTCAAACGCTTCAAATGGTAAAGGAGCACCTGTTGAACTTATGGAGCGTAAAGATTTTAAATGGCAGGTGTTTTTAGGTTCTATGTTGTTTTTCATACTCGCCACTAAAAACGGCGCACTCGTACCAAAATGATTGATTTTTATTTGATCTGAAAATTCCCAAAGCCTGTTGAAGTTTGGATACGTAGGACTGCCATCATACAATACCATGGTAGCACCCATTAATAAAGCAGATTGTAAAAAATTCCACATCATCCATCCTGTGGTAGTATACCAAAAATAGCGTTCTCCAATATGGACATCATTATGAAACGCCATATACTTGAAATGTTCCAATAAAATGCCACCATGCGAATGAACAATGGCTTTTGGTAAGCCGGTGGTTCCTGATGAGTATAATACCCAAATAGGATGATTAAAATCTACGGGTTCAAAAATCAACTTCTCTGAAACTGTTTCAAAAACGGAATTAATATTTACAATGCTTTTAGGGAATTTAGAAATATCGTCTTTGTTGAGGTAGGGCAAAACAATAACTTTTTCTAAAGTGGGCAAAGCATTAGCGATATTAATGGCTATGGTTGTTTTATCATGTGGTTTCCCATTATAAAAATACCCATCAACGGTTATAAATACTTTAGGTTTAATTTGTGCAAACCGGTCTATCACACTTTCTGATCCAAAGTCTGGCGAAGTACTTGACCAGATAGCTCCTATTGAATTTACTGCCAGAAATGAAATGCTGGCTTCTGGAACATTGGGTAAAAAAGCCACCACTCGGTCTCCTTTTACAACGCCTATTGATTTGAGATACGTAGCCATGGATGCCACTTTGTTCTTTAATTCTTTCCAAGATAATTCTCGGTACTCACCTTGTTCATTACTAAAAATAATGGCTGCCTGATCTAGATTCGAATGCCTAAAAATGTGTTCAGCATAATTTAATTTAGCGCCATTAAACCAGTTGAAATCTGGCATTGTGGTCATGGTTAAAATTGAAGTATATGGGCTATGAGAAATAATGTTGAAATATTCCCAGATACTTTTCCAAAAATCACTAATATTATTTACAGACCATAGCCATAAGTCTTCATAAGAATCTAATTGAAGCTTATAGTTGTGTGTCAACCATTTTTGATAAGCATATAAATGACTATTTTCTTTAAATGATGTTAAACCTTCCCATAATTTGTTATCAGACATTTTTATGATGATTTTAGAGGAATAAATATACGCAATCTACCCGCAACAAACAGGAAAGTTGATAAAATTAATACCTAGAATATGACATGGCGACAAAACAGTAAAGTAGTAAAAATCAACATAAAGTTAAAATAATATGCATTTTATCGAATAATTATGTTTTTAAACCAATAAAAAACAAATCTTTACTACTTTTATAATCCCCAAAATAATCAAAATAGATTCCCAAATCTACCATAAATTATTAAGTTATGAATGTTACAGCAAATCTACCTGAACAACCTACAAACAATGAAAGTAAATTTAGAGAAACATTACGCGAGCAAGTTCGCTTTATAAAAAGTTTGCTTTATATAACCAAAAAGGTGTTCATGCTATAATCCTTTTGGGATGGCATCAATTAATCTTTTGGTGTATTCTTTTTTAGGGTTGTTGTAAATAACATCGGCATCATCGAATTCTTCAATATGCCCTTGGTTCATGACCAATAATTGGTCCGACATGTATTTAACAACGGCTAAATCATGAGATATAAAAATATACGTAAACCCAAAGGTTTCTTTTAATTCATTGAGCAAATTTAAAACCTGAGCCTGTACAGAAATATCTAAAGCAGAAACAGATTCATCACAAATAACCAGTTTGGGTTGAAGTGCTATGGTTCTTGCAATGCCAATGCGTTGTCTTTGTCCGCCAGAAAACTCATGTGGATATCTATTAAAATAATCATCAGAAAGTCCAACTTTATTTAAAAGTTCCATGGTTTTTTCTTTTCGCTCTTCATCAGAATTAAAAAGTTTATGAACCTTCATAGGTTCCATGATGGCTTTACCAATAGGAATTCTAGGATTTAAAGAAGAATATGGATCTTGAAAGATAATTTGAATGTCTTTTCTAAGTTTTTTAATTTCAAAATTTGAGAGTTTTGTAATATCCACTCCTTTATATAAAATTTGTCCGTTGGTAGCTTTATCCAATTGCAAAATAGCATTTCCTAAGGTTGATTTTCCGCAACCAGATTCACCTACCAAGCCCAAGGTTTCGCCTTCATATAGTTTAAAACTAACCTGATCAACAGCCTTAAATGATTGGGGTTTTGTAAACCAGCCAGATTTAGAAATATATTCTTTATCAACATTTATAACATCCAAAAGAGGTTTTTTGGCATACATTAATTGGTGTTTTTCTTGCCTCTGTTCTTTAGAAATTATTTCATAAGAAATGGTTCCGTTTAAATAATCTTGTATAGTCGGCAAGATTTTTAATCGGGTATTCAATGAAGGCCTTGAATTTATAAGCGCTTTAGTATAATGGTGTTGAGGATTTTTAAAAATGTCTTGAACTTTACCTTGCTCAACAATACTGCCTTTATACATGACTAAAACCCGATGCGCAATTTCTGAAATCAAAGCCAAATCATGGGTAATAAAAATAATACTCATTTTTGTTTTAATCTGAAGCTCTTTTAATAACAGAATAATATCTTTTTGAACGGTCACATCAAGTGCTGTTGTTGGCTCATCTGCAATTAAAATATCGGGGTTACAGGCAATAGCCATGGCAATCATAACACGTTGTTTCTGTCCGCCAGAAATCTCGTGAGGATAAGCACTGTAAACGCGGTTTATATCAGGAAGTTTAACCTTTTCAAAAAGTGATAATGTTTCATCTTTAGACTCGGTTTTTGACAGATTTGTATGTTCTAACAATATTTCTTTAACTTGTTCTCCACATGTCATAGACGGATTTAAGGAGCTCATTGGTTCTTGAAAAATTATGGCTATTTTCTTTCCTCTAATGTATCTAAATGTCTGAGCGTTTATTTTAGTAAGATCCTGATCATTATATACAATGCTCCCGGATTTTATTTTTGAAATTTTTTTAGGAAGCAACCCTAAGATAGCCAAAGAAGACACAGATTTTCCAGAACCAGATTCGCCAACAATCCCTAATATTTCATTTTGATACAAATGATAAGACATATTATGAATGACATCTAGCTCTTTTTTATCTGATAAAAATGAGATGGATAAACCATCTATTTTAAGGATTATTTTTTCTGCCATATCTAAAAAGTAAGAATTATCATAATTGCTTGATGAGGCTTTGCCGTAATTGTTAATAATATAGTTAAAAACCTTATAAACGTTTTAATTACATTACAATAAAAAAATTAAATTAGACGAATTTAGCTATTAAATAACTTAAAACTATTAACCATTATGAAGAAAATTTTCCTTTCCTCTCTTTTTTGCTTATGCGCGTTGATTTCTTTTTCTCAGTCCAATTCCATTTGGAAAAGAGAGCAGTCAATAGCTGTTAACTCAAAAGTTAAAACTAGCAACAAAGCCATCAAAAGCCCACAGGTTTATACCTTAAACATCAAAAAGTTAAGGGAAGAGCTTGTTAAGGCTCCCAAACGCAGCGATTTTTCAAAAAAATCAAACGTTATCATTTCCTTTCCAACGTCTGAAGGAACTTTTAAAAATTACAGAATTATTGAAGCTTCCAATTTTGATCCTGAACTGCAGGCCAAATATCCTGACATTAGATCCTATGCAGGGCAAGGCATTGAAGACCCTTCAGAGGTAATTAGGTTTAGTGTTTCGCCGCAAGGCTTACAAAGTATGACTTTATCGGCCAATCAAAAGGCTACTTTTATTGAACCTTATACTAAAGATGCCCTGTATTACACGGTTTTTGATAGATCCCAAAAAGGAATTACGGATGATGATTTTGTTTGTGAAGTAACCAACGACATGAATAAAACCTTAAACAAAGGCATTTCATCTACTTTAAAAAATGCTGATGATGGTATTCTTAGAACTTATAGATTGGCCATGTCTGCTACCGGAGAATATACTGCGTACCATGGAGGAACTAAGGCAGCCGCTTTAGCAGCTATCAATGCTACCATAACCAGAGTAAATGGAATATATGAAACAGATTTTAATGTGACGTTGATTTTAATTGCCAACACAGATGCGGTGATATATACCAATTCTAGTACAGATCCATATGGCAGTACAACCTCAAATTATAACAGTCAATTGCAATCAACCTTAACAAGTGTTATTGGGGAATCAAATTATGATATTGGTCATTTAGTGGCAAACCTTCAAAATAATGGCAATGCAGGTTGTATAGGATGTGTTTGTACAAACGGGCAAAAAGGGAGTGGTTGGACATCCCATACAGTACCAGAAGGAGATAATTTTGATGTTGATTATGTAGCACATGAAATGGGGCATCAATTTGGAGCCAACCATACTTGGACATTTAATGGTAGTGAAGGAACGGGAGCGCAAATGGAACCAGGAAGTGGATCTACCATCATGGGGTATGCAGGAATTACAGGAGCAACCTTTGATGTACAACCTCATAGCGACCCTTATTTTCATGCTAAATCCATTCAACAAGTTACAGACTATATTAAAGGTACTAGTTGCCAAACAAACACCAATACAGGTAATGCAGTTCCAACTGTAAATGCTGGAAATGATTATACCATTCCAAAAGGAACACCTTTTGTTTTGGCAGGAACAGCAACAGATGCTAATTCTGTAGATGTTCTAACCTATTGTTGGGAACAATACGATCAAAATAGTGCAGTAACTAAACTACCGAGTACAACTGCAACCGCCGGTGTAGCATTTAGAAGTTATTTACCCACTACAGATAATAAAAGGTATTTCCCAAATTTATCTGTCGTTAAAACAGGTGCTACATCATGGACTTGGGAAGCCGTTCCTAACGTAGCAAGAACTTTAAACTTCCGTTTAACGGTGAGAGATAATAAAGCCGGTGGTGGTGCAAATAATAGTGATGATATGATAGTCTCTGTTAATGGTACTGCTGGACCATTTTTAGTTAATTCACCTAACACAAGCGTTGTTTGGAATGTTGGAACAACCCAAAGCGTTACATGGGCCGTTGCCGGTACAACAGCAAATGGGGTAAATGCAGCCAATGTTGATATTTTCTTATCAACTGATGGTGGAAACACCTATCCTATAGCATTAGCGTCAGGTGTTCCAAATGATGGTTCTCATGATATTATTGTGCCAAATAATGTTGGGACACAAAACCGAATTATGGTAAAAGGATCCAATCATATTTTCTTTGATATTTCAAATACAAATTTTTCAATTGAAGGGCAAGTGGTTTGCAATGCAACCGTTCCAACAGGATTGTCTTCATCAAATGTTGGCACAAACTCCGCAACCATTTCTTGGGGAGCAGTTCCTGGAGCATCTTATGATTTACAATATAGACAAGTAGGCGCAGCTTCTTGGACTACAGTTGCGGTTAATGGTATTTCTCAAGCATTATCTGGATTAAGTCCCTTAACCCAATATGAGGTTCAAGTAAGAAGTAAATGTCCTGATAATGCTACATCAAGTTATAGTAATCCTATTAACTTTACAACGATCGATGTCCAATTAAATTATTGTTCTTCAGCAAGTACCAACGTTAACGATGAGTACATTGGTCGTGTTCAATTAAACACTATTAATAATGCTTCTGGAGCTCAGTTTTATAGCGATTTTACAGCAGTTTCTACAACATTAACCAAAGAGTCACAATATACTATTTCTATAACACCAACTTGGACAGGCACCGTATATAACGAAGGGTATTCTGTTTGGATTGATTACAATAGAGATGGTGATTTTGCTGATGCAGGCGAACAAATATTTTCAAAAACCGCTTCAAAAACAACACCAGTAACTGGAACATTTACCATTCCTGCATCAGCAGTAGAAAGCTCAACAAGAATGCGTGTTTCCATGAAGTACAATGGGGTTCCAACATCCTGTGAAACGTTTACTTATGGTGAAGTTGAAGACTATACCGTTATTATTGAAGGTTCAGGCCCAGATTTAGTAGCGCCAATAATCACTCTTAATGGCGCATCAACGGTTAATTTAAATGTAGGAGATACTTATACAGAGCTTGGTGCAACCGCCACGGATGATGTAGATGGCAATTTAACATCAAGTATCATTATTGGTGGAGATACGGTTAATACTAATATTGCTGGTAC
>PFKE01000068.1 GCA_002784145.1 Flavobacteriaceae bacterium CG_4_10_14_3_um_filter_33_47
AAAGGCACCAAATTAACACCAGCTGCCATTGGCTATTTAAGTTCTTTAGGAATAAGCGAAGTTTCAGTATATAAAAAACCTTCCATTGCCCTTATTACAACTGGCAATGAACTCATTGAAGCAGGAGAACCTTTAGCCTACGGTAAAATATATGAAAGCAACTCCAAAATGCTTCAAACGGCGTTGTTAAGTCTTGGTTTTGATGATGTTTCAATTCATAAAATTGATGACAACTATAATGATACTTTCTCTAAAATAAAAAGTCTTCTAGAAATCAGGGATATGATCATTATCACTGGAGGCATTTCGGTTGGCGATTATGATTTTGTTGGTAAGGCTCTTAAAGAATTACAGGTGAATCAAATTTTTTATAAAGTAAACCAAAAACCAGGAAAACCATTATACTTCGGAAAAAACAATCGCACCCTTATTTTTGCACTTCCAGGAAATCCAGCGGCAGCCTTATCATGTTTTTACATATATGTTTATACGGCTTTACAAAAAATGATGGGATTACAAGAAGTTTTGTTACCCAAAATCATGGCAAAATCTAATTCAGAGTTTTTAAAAAGTGGCGATAGACCTCAATTTTTGAAAGCTTATTATAATGGTGGAAAGCTTACTATTTTAGAAGGACAAAGTTCTTCCATGTTGCAAACTTTTGCGGTTTCGAATGCCTTAGTAATCATGAAGGAAGATTTGATGAAAATTAACATTAATGATGTTGTAGAAGTCGTTTTACTTCCTTTTTAAAAAGACAGTTATGAATTTCAAAATAAAAAGTAGGATTTGGATTGAATTAGATGGAGAAGAGTTTTTAGGCGAAGGAAAGGTGAAATTATTAAAAGCTATTGCAGAAACGGGATCATTATCTAAAGCCGCAAAAGCTATCAATATTTCCTATAAAAAAGCATGGCATCTCATGGATTCTGTAAATAAATCTTCAAAAAAAACAGTAACCATTAACAGTGTTGGAGGAAAAGGTGGCGGTGGAACATCCTTAACACCTTATGGAATCTCGCTAATTGGTGTTTTTGATGACATGAATAAGATGTGCTGGGAATTTTTGGATGTTCAACTTGAAAAAATCAAACAGTTATAATCATGTTTCAAATCGAAAACATATACCTCTTTTTGCTGATACTTCCTATAGTTTCGTTTTTATATTCAAGTGTTGGGCATGGAGGTGCCAGTGGTTACTTAGCATTGATGGCATTATTTTCTTTTACTCCAGAAACCATGAAACCAACAGCACTTTTATTGAATTTATTTGTGGCTGGTATATCATTTTACTATTACTATAAAGAGGGATATTTTAATAAAAAACTATTTTTATCATTTGCTATAACATCTATTCCATTAGCTTTTTTAGGAGGAACTATTGAAATTGATGCCTCTATTTACAAAAAAATATTAGCGGTTTTATTGGTGTTTGCTATCCTAAAAATGTTGAATATTTTTGGAAAAGAAAGTGATACTGTAAAGCAAGTAAAACTTTGGCAAGGATTGGTTGTTGGTGGGATTATTGGGTTTTTCTCCGGTTTAATAGGTATTGGTGGCGGTATTATTTTAACGCCGGTTATTTTATTGTTGCATTGGGGAAAAATGAAAGAAGCTGCCGCTGTATCTGCTTTATTTATTTGGGTAAATTCTGCTTCTGGCTTAATAGGTCAGTTTAGCACTGGAATACATTTAAGTAATGAATCTTTTATATTGGTTGGCGTGGCTATGGTTGGTGGTATTTTGGGTGGTTACTTTGGTAGTAAAAAATTTAATAACCAAAAACTCCGTTATATTTTAGCATTAGTGCTTGCTATGGCAAGTTTAAAATTATTTTTCACCTAATAAATGGTTAATAAAAAAGACATAACAGGAATTATCTTGGCTGGCGGTAAAAGTTCTCGTATGGGGGGAACTGATAAAGGTTTTTTAAAGCTAAACGGAAAAACATTTATTGAATACAGTATTGAAGCCATAAAACCTTTGGTTTCTCAAATAATGATTGTTTCAAATAATCCTGATTATGATGTTTTTAAGTTAAAACGTGTTGATGATATCATTAAAGATTCCGGGCCGTTAGCTGGAATTTATTCTGGATTACAACATTCAAAAACCGATTATAATTTAGTGTTGAGTTGTGATATACCTTTAATAAAAACAGGAATTTTAGAACATTTGATAGAGGAGCAAGATGGTTTTCATGATGTTATACAATTGGTAAGCAACCACAAGCCCATGCCTTTAATAGCCATGTACACTAAGAGATGTGAAACTTTATTTTATGAGCATTTACAAAACAATGAAAGACGATTACATGTGGCATTAAGCCATCTTAAAGTTAAAAATATAGTATTATTAAATTCTGAAAGTGAATTATTGACCTTAAACATCAATACACCTGAAGAATTAAAAACCTTAAAGTATGATATTAAGCATTAAATATTTTGGATTACTTGCTGAAATTACCAATAAAGAAGAAGAGTTGATAGATTTTTCGAGAAGTTACATTTGGGAATTATTGGAAGTACTTTACATAAAATACCCAAACTTAAAAAACAAAGATTTTCAAGTGGCACAAAATCAAGAATTAGTGCCATTTGAAACAGAGATAAACGGCAAAGAAATTGTATTGCTTCCACCTTTTTCTGGCGGATAAAAAATGGATAGATATAACAGACATATTATACTTTCAGAAGTTGGTCAAACGGGTCAAGCTAAACTATTTCAAGCTAAAGTTTTAGTGGTTGGTGCTGGTGGATTAGGTTGCCCTGTTTTGCAATATCTTGCAGCAGCTGGTGTTGGCACTATTGGCATTATTGATTTTGATGTTGTTGAAGAATCCAATCTTCAACGTCAAATTTTATTTGGAACATCTTCTTTGGGGAAAAGCAAAGCTGAAGCTGCAAAAAGTAGATTACAAGATTTAAATGATACCATTATCATAAATACATATGCTGAAATGTTAACGTTTCAAAATGCCATTGACTTATTCAATCAGTATGATATTATTGTTGATGGTACCGATAATTTTGAAACCCGTTATCTTATCAATGATGCTTCTGTTATAACAGGCAAACCCGAGGTGTTTGGAGCCATTTATAAATTTCAAGGACAAGTATCTGTTTTTAATTATCACCATGGACCAACCTATCGATGTGCATTTCCAAACAAGCCAAAACAAGATGCGGTTCCAAACTGTTCTGAAATTGGTGTTTTAGGTGTTTTGCCGGGTATCATAGGAACCATGCAAGCTAATGAAGTTCTTAAAATCATTTTAGGCATTGGTAGCGTTCTTTCAGGGAAATTATATTGTTATGATGCACTTTCTAATCAATCCATAACATTGAGTATTAAAAAGAATGATGTTGAAATTCAGAACGTTTTATTAGGTAAAAATAATTTTGAAAAGCAGCTTTTTGGAACCTATTGCGAATCAAGTTTTGAAGTTTCTATTAAAGATATTTTAAATAAAGAAGATGTTCAATTTATTGACGTTAGAGAGCTAAATGAACAACCAAAAGTTGAAGATTTTTGTATTATGCAAATACCTTTAAGCGAATTGGAAAAGCATCTTGATAAGTTAAATGCTGACAGAAAAATAGCTATTTTCTGTCAATCAGGGATACGAAGTAAACAGGCTGTTTCTATTTTAAAACAGTACAACATTCATAACTGTTTCAGTATAAAAGAAGGCGCTTTTGAAATTAATAGATATATAAAAGGATCGCAAAAACATATAACAAATGAGTGATAAAAAAATAAAAAGTGTTTTTATACAAGGCGCTATTTCTTCAGAATTTATTGGAAAATCCATAGCCAAACATCAAACCAAAACAAGCATTGGCGCTCATAATATATTTTTAGGTCAGGTTAGGGCAGATGTTGTTGATGGTAAGGCCATAAAAGCCATTGAATACTCAGCTTATGAAGACATGGCAAATGCAAAATTTTATGAAATTCGTGAATCGGCCTTTGAAAAATTTGAGCTTATTTGTATGCATATTTATCATAGTTTAGGCACTGTTAATGCAGGTGACATATGTTTATTTGTTTTTGTGTCGTCACCACATAGAAAAACAGTTTTTGATGCTTTGGAGTTTATTGTAGAAGAAATTAAGGCTAAAGTTCCTGTTTTTGGGAAAGAAATTTTTGAGGATAATTCACATCAATGGAAAGTTAATAATTGATTATTTATTATTGAATATTTATTATTATGAAAGAACAATTAAAAATAAGAACTAAAGTATTTGCACACAATTGTGTAAAACTAACTCAGTCCTTTCCTAACACCTATCTTTCAAATCATATTAAAGGACAACTAATTCGCCGCTCAACTTCAGTTGCAGCTAATTATAGGGCCACATGTATTGCACAATCAAAGGCTAGTTTTATAGCCAAAATTAGCATCGTTATTGAAGAGGTTGATGAATCTAATTTTTGGTTAGAATTTGCTTTAGATGAAAACTTAATTTTAAAAGAAAATTTGGCGTTTTTGTTGAAAGAAGCCAGCAAATTAACATCTATTTTTATGGCTTCTAGAAAAACAGCTAGCTCAAATAATCAATAATAATTAGTCAATAATAAATTAAAATGGTAGATATTACACATAAAAGTAGCACACTAAGAACCGCTATTGCACAGGCAATTGTTAAAGTAAGTAAACATGAAACTATTGCAGCTATTAAAAATGATACGGTTCCTAAAGGAAATGTATTTGCCATGAGCAAAGCAGCAGGATTACTCGGCGTTAAAAGAACGCCAGATATTTTGCCTGATTGTCATCCGTTACCTATTGAATTTACTAGTGTAGATTATGAAATAAACGGATTAGAAATAACGATAATTTTTACAGTGAAAACTATTTATAAAACGGGTGTTGAGGTAGAAGCTATGCATGGTGCTAGCGTTGTTGCATTGAATATGTATGATATGTTAAAACCAATTGATAAAGGCATTGAAATACATCATATTAAATTGATTAGTAAAAAAGGAGGAAAATCAGATTTTTCAGATACATTCAGAAAAGATTTAACAGCGGCAGTTATTGTGTGTTCAGATACTATTTCGGCGGGACAGAAAGAAGATAGAGCTGGAAAAGCAATTATTAAAAAACTTGAGGCGTGCGATGTTAAAATAACTGATTATATTATCATTCCAGATGAAAAGGATGTTATTCAAGAAAAAGCCAAAGCATACCAAGCAGGAGGTGTTGATTTAATTATTTATACAGGAGGAACTGGACTATCAAGCAGAGATGTAACGCCAGAAGCTTTATTACCAATTTTAGACAGAAGAATTCCAGGCATAGAAGAAGCTATTCGTAATTATGGACAGGATAGAACACCGTTTTCTATGCTATCACGAAGTATTGCTGGAACCTTAAAAAATACCTTAATTTTGGGTTTACCAGGTTCAACAAATGGCGCAAAAGAATCTATGGATGCCATTTTTCCATCGGTTTTACATATATTCAGAATATTAAAAGGTGCTAGACACGATTAAATGGCAAATCAAAATAACATATTACAAGATTCACACGGAAGAGATCATACCTATTTAAGAATTTCTTTGGTAGAACGTTGCAATTTACGCTGTTTCTATTGTATGCCAGCAGAAGGGGTGCAATTAACTCCTAAAAGCCATATCATGACCTATGAGGAGATTTATGAAATAGCAAAAACCTTTGTAAAACATGGCGTTAACAAAATACGTTTAACCGGCGGAGAACCCTTAATAAGAAAAGATATTCCTTTTGTTTTAGAAAAATTAGCGTCTTTGCCTGTTGAGTTGTCAATTACTTCAAACGCAGTAATCATTCATAAATTTATTGATACACTAAAAAAGTATAATGTCAATAACATTAATTTAAGTTTAGATACATTAATCTCTAAAAAATTTAAAGAGATTACTCTGAGAGATGAGTTTGATATGGTCTATAAGAATATCTTCCTTTTGGTCAAGGAAGGCTTTAACGTTAAGATTAATGCGGTTTTAATGAAAGGTGTTAATGATGATGAAATTATTGATTTTATTAACCTGACCAAAGACTTACCTGTATGCATTCGTTTTATTGAATTCATGCCTTTTGATGGCAATAAATGGGATATGAGCAACATGGTATCGTATGCCGAAGTGATGACTTATGTAAACGCCTCTTTTTCAAATACTGAAATAGAACGCCTTCAAGATGCACCAAATGATACAGCAAAGAATTACAAGATAAAAGGATATAAAGGCAGTTTTGCAATTATTAGTTCGGTGACCAATCCGTTTTGTGATTCTTGTAACAGACTGCGATTAACAGCTAACGGACAATTAAAAAACTGCTTATTTTCATCAACCGAATCAGATTTGTTGACTGCACTTAGAGCAGGAAAACCAATAGAGCCAATTATTCAAAAAGCAGTACTAGCAAAGTTAAAAGTTCGAGGAGGCATGGATACTTTAGATAAACTACAAGAGCCGAAACTTCATAATAATAACCGAAGTATGATAACTATTGGGGGCTAATGTTTTTTTAATAAATTTGAAATAATTATCAATCCGAGATAAAATCAAATATCATTTTTAATTATGAATAATATTATAAAATATAGACTTTTAAGTTTCATAGCTTTTTTTATCATATTTCTAATTATTTGGTCAATTCTAGATTTTAGTTTTGAAAATTTATATGGTGCCTATAAAGCAATGATCTCCGGTGGACTTACAGCTATTTTGGCACCAAAAATTGAGTCGCAAAAAACGCAATCGGGAAAACAATATCAATTTAAATGGATTTTTCTTAAAAAGCCGATTACTTTTTAGATCTAAATACCTTAAAATATAATTATGGATTTTATTACTATTAAAAGTTCTCATTTTGAGTCAAATTTATTAATCTTAAAAAGTAGGTTGGAATTTGAAGGGATACCATGTTTATTAAAAAACCAGTTTACAACTCAGGTAATGAATTATATGCCAACATTTGAGGTTGAATTGCAAGTTTCAAGTTCAGATCTAGAAAAAGCAAAAGAAATAATGGATGAACTAGAAAAATAATAATAAATTATTTATCCGGTAAGACACATGCATTCGATATCATTTTCAAAACAGGATTTAATCCAAATTCTAAGGTTTGTTGCATGACTTTAGAATCATCTTTATGACATTGCAGACACGCGCCAACCAAAAGCATCCTTTTTTGTTCTTCTACGTTAAAAGGTCTAAAATCTGTTCTGGTTGAGTTAACAACTTCTTTGTCAACATTTTTTAAGAAAGGAATCCAGGCATCTTCAGGTAAATTATCATGACTATTTAAAGCATATTCAGGTGTAAAAACCCATGTGCCTTTTCCCTTCTTCATTCCATAAGCTAAAGACCCTTTTCCGTAGCCTAAAGTGGCGGCATCACTATGACAAGATTTACAATCACGTACTTGTTTGGTTGTGGTATGAGGGGAATTTGGTGCATATAGTCTGTGAAATGAAATATCACTACCAGTATTTCCCGTAAAACTTCCTTTATCAATCGTTAAAATCATACCTGGAATGGCGGGTTCAATGAGTTTACCGCCTTTATGCTCTCTAACACCCAATGCTGGTTTTGATGATGAAAATTCAGAAACATATTCTTTCCATTGCCCTTTTACATATTTTTTATCCAATAAATCAAAAGCTCTTGGTTCATTGTCATCATATTGGTTATGGCAACCAATGCAACGAGAAGTCCATGACGAATGACATGCAGAACAACTTACATTTTCATGCGCTTTATCTCTGGAACAAACCTTTGATTGTGGTTTAAGATTGTGTACGCTTCCATCGTTTTTACTAATTAAGAAAGCATTACCTGTTGAATCTACATAGGTATTCACTAATGGATGACCATCTTTTTCAGCAATTAAGATTTGTTTATCAGAATGCTTATAATCTCTGTGCAGAAAAACCAAAAGGCTTTCAGTATCTAAAGAATCATAAGGAATGGTGTTTGGTTTTTCTTTATAATGACAATCACTACATTGTAAAGCAACGGCATCTTCTGCATGCGTATAACTTTTGCCATTGCCCATCACTTCATGCGATGAGTGACAATCAATACACAATAAACCTTTTGTATGATGAACATCTTCATCCAAATTTTTGTAAACTCTTTCATCTTCTAAAACTTTGTACCCTGATATATTGGTTATATCGGCTTCATTCAATAGAGTTTCTTGTAAGCCTTCGTAATTTGTTGAAATTCTGCTAGAACGACTATGACAGCCAAAACAATGGGTATTGTTAACAAAAACAGTAGTTGAAGGATGAAATTTTGGCAATACTTTTTTGTTTGAAGTTAAGTAGTTTTCTAAATCCGTTTTGGCTTCGGGTGAATAATTCAAGTGACAGGCATTACAACCACCGCCTCTACTTTCTTGAGTAATTTCTCCATAGGTTGTTTTCTCTGCTCCTAAATGGCAATTGGCACATAAATCCCTGATATGTTTATCTGCTAGAGAATTTTTAATATCTTTTATATGGTATTGGTCGTTAGGGCTATCTGCTTCACCAAAAATAAATTTATCTACGGCAACAAGCCCACTATTGGTGGTCATTAATGAACTATTGAGTTTATTTAATTCCTCTTGGTGGCATTTTCCACAAGTTTCTTTAGCATCTGATAAATTACCAGGGATTAAAACCATGCCTTTATGAGCTTCATTTTTATCTAATGAAGAAGTGTTACCTAAATGACAACTGGCACATCCTATAAGTTCAGGATTGTGATAGTTGGAGTAGCCTGTCGTATTTTGATGACATTGCTGACAAGATTCCTCCTTGGCAACTTCAATATTAGTATATGGATTCGTATTAAAAGTGGATGGTAAAAGATTCTTATTTATTACATAAAAAAGTGTAGTAATCAGTAAAATAACTACTATAAATATACCAAGAAAAGTGTATTTTTTTTTCATTCATTAATGAGCCTTTTCAAAGTTACAATAATTTATAATTCTAACGCTTTGAAACTCAGGGTTACTAAAAAAAACAATATAGTTATGTAACATTTGTTACATATAAAATGCTGATTACATGACTTTTATCATAATATAAAATAGTTTATAGAAATATCTTTACATCAGAAAAACATTTATAATTATGACCACTTCAAGACGAAAATTTATAAAAATTTCTGCCTTAGGTATTGGAGGTTTAGCAACCACTTCCAGTGCATTTAATATGTTTGGGGTTAACCCATATTTAGATGCTGCTGTTAAAGAAAACATTGCTAAAAAATTTGTAAGATCTGCAACCTATTGCGAAGTATGCTTTTGGAAATGTGCTGCTTGGGCTTATACCGATGAAGAAGGCGCTATTAAAAAAATCATAGGAAATGAAGATGATACCCATTGTAATGGTCGCCTTTGTCCAAGAGGAACAGGTGGCGTCGGCATGTACAGTGATGAAGACAGATTAAAAACACCTTTAATTAGAACCACCATTAATGGTGAAGAAACCTATAGAGAAGCTACTTGGGAAGAAGCATTAGATTTGATTGCTTCTAAATTTAAAACGATAAAAGAAACATACGGACCAGAATCATTTGCATTGCTTAAACATGGCTCTCCTGGAAGTCATTTAGAGCATTTATTTCAAGCTTATGGCTCAGATACCATAGCTGAACCTGCTTATGCACAATGTAGAGGTCCAAGAGAAACCGGGTTTGGTTTAACCTTTGGTTCTTGGATAGGTTCTCCAGAGCCAACAGATATTAGAGATACTAAATGTTTAGTATTGATTGGATCTCATATTGGAGAAAACATGCATAACTCTCAGGTTCAGGAGATGTCTGATGCTATTGACAATGGCGCAACCATTATCACCGTTGATCCTAGATTTTCGACAGCGGCGAGCAAATCAAAACACTGGTTAGCTATAAAACCAGCAACAGATATCGCCTTATTATTATCTTGGATGCATGTTTTAATTGAAGAAGGTATTTACAATAAAGATTATGTAGAAAAATATGGTTTTGGGTTTGACCAGTTAAAAGCATATGTCAAACAATTTACACCAGAATGGGCATATGGTATCACCACCATAAAACCAGAAGAAATACGAAAAACAGCCCGTATTATGGCAGCCGCTGCACCTTCGGTCATTGTGCATCCTGGCAGGCATGTGGTTTGGTATGGTGATGACTCACAAAGAGAACGAGCCATGGCTATTTTAAATGGTTTACTCGGTTCATGGGGAAACAGAGGCGGTTTTTATTTTAAAGAAAGTTTGAAAGTACCAAAATATCCACATCCAGAATATCCAGAACCAAAATGGGGTTGGAAAGAAATTGGTGAAAAATATCCGTTTGCAGAAATGGGCATTACTTCAGAATTGATTAAGGCAACACTTCCTAGTGAAGACAATAAATATCCAATAAAAGCTTGGATGATTGCTGGCACCAATTTGATTAATACACTACCACAAAGAGAAAAAACCATTGAAGCCATTAACGCTCTTGAATTTTTGGTAGTCATAGATACCATGCCTATGGAAATCACTGGTTATGCTGATGTTGTGCTTCCAGAATGTACCTATTTAGAACGTTATGATGAGATTAGATCTGCAACCAACAGAACACCTTCTATCGCTGTGAGAATTCCAGCAGTTAAACCTAAATATGATTCTAAACCGGCTTGGTGGATCAGTAAACAAATTGGTGATCGTATTGGTTTAGGTGCCTATTTTGATTATAATGATTTTGAAGAAGTTATAGAATGGCAACTTAATAAGTTGGGAACCTCCTTAGATGAAATGAAAAAAATAGGAGTGAAGAACTTTGAAAGAACTTCTGGACCATTATTCTTAGAAGAAGGACAAAACTATGAGTTTTATACCCCTAGTGGAAAAATTGAATTTTATTCACAACAATTGGCAAATAAAGGATTTGATCCTATGCCAGTTTATACAGCGCATCCAGAACCACCACAAGGATTTTACAGATTAAATTATGGTCGTTCTCCTATGCACACCTTTAGTAGAACTATTAATAATCCTAATTTAAGCGATTTAAAAAGTGAAAATTTACTTTGGGTCAATCCAAAGGTTGCGAGAATATTAGGATTGAAAAAGAATCAAGAGGTTTGGTTAAAAAATCAAGATGATATACTGTCTACATTTTCAATAAAAGTTAGAGTTACTGAAAGAATACGGTGGGATTCAGTTTATATGTACCATGGTTTTGGTCATAATAATGAAAAACTGTCTAGAGCTTTTGGAAAAGGCATTAGTGATACAGAGTTAATTTCTCAAACCGTGGTTGATCCACTTATGGGAGGCACAGGATTAAGAGGCAATTTTGTATCTATTTTAACAGAAAACCCACATAAAAATTCAGAGATATGAGATATGCAATGGTAATAGACACCTTAAAATGTGTTGGATGTAGCGATTGTGTTGTGGCTTGTCAAACAGAAAATGATGTACCACATGGGTATTGCAGAGATTGGATTACCGAATCCGTAAGTGGCTCTTATCCAAATGTTGAGTTAGAGTTAAAATCTGAAAGATGTAATCATTGTGATAATGCTCCTTGTGTAAGATGTTGTCCAACGGGAGCTAGTCACATCGTAGAAGGTGGCGTCGTACTAGTTACCGCTAATGAATGCATAGGTTGTGGCGCTTGTATAGAATCTTGTCCATACGATGCACGTTATCAGCATCCAGATGGTTATGTAGATAAGTGTACATTTTGTCATCATAGATTGGTAAAAGGTCAGCTTCCAGCCTGTGTTTCAGTTTGTCCTACCAAATGTATGTATTTTGGCGATTTAGACAATCCAAATAGTGAAGTTTCACAATTATTAAAAAACAGAAAGTATAAAACATTAGCGCCAGAGGCTGGTACTAATCCACATGTTTTTTATCTCATTTAAAAGTATCAAATCATGCAAGAAGAATTATTTACAAGCGGAAGACACATTCCTAATATCGATCCTTCATTACAAATATGGCATTGGCCAATTGCACTCTATTTATTTTTGGGTGGTCTGGCAGCTGGGATTTTGTTTTTTGCAGCTTTATTTTATATATTAGGAAAAGAGAAAGAATATCCATCAGCTGTTAAAATTGCAACAACTATTCCGCCCATAGCTTTATCACTAGGCTTGTTGGCGCTAGTGTATGATTTAACACATCCTTTATACACATGGCAGTTGTACACAACGTTTAGAATTGAATCACCTATGTCTTGGGGCGCATGGGTTTTATTAATTGTGACGCCTTTATCATTTCTTTGGACATTTAGTTTTTACAGAGAATCTTTTTCAAATATTGAATCTAAATTAAACCTATTTAAACGGTTGAAGTTTTTAAATACATTCGAGAAATTTGTTATTACTAATAGAAAATATATTGCTTATGCCTTAATCCCTTTGTCAATTATACTTGGTGTATATACAGGCATATTGTTATCAGCATTTAATGCAAGACCGTTATGGAACAATGCCATTTTAGGACCATTATTTTTAACTTCAGGGCTTTCAACAGGGGCAGCCACGATTATTTTATTATCAAAAAGTATCAAAGAAAGACATTTATTTGGCAAGATAGATTTAGGGTTGATCATTATAGAATTGGCTTTAATTATCCATATGATTATGGGTTATTATGCAGGCTCGCAAGTACAACTTGAAGCTATGGAATTATTGGTTGGTGGCGAATTTACCCTCATGTTTTTTGGTTTTGTTGTTTTGTTGGGCTTATTAGTTCCGGCACTGTTAGAACTTATTGAGTTAACGGGTTATAAAGTGCCCGTTATTGTCCCAGCCATCATGGTTATCATTGGAGGACTTATTTTTAGATTTATCATGATTGAAGCTGGTCAATTAACTAGATATTTATATTAAACATTGAATTATGAAATGCATACTAATAAATTTTGTAAAACAAAATAAAGGTTTAAAAAGGCATTCCATTTGACCTTTAAAAAACAAATAAATTTAAACAAATGAAAACAGATAAAAAAACAAATTCCCACTTATATTGGAACCCATATTACGGTGGATTTTTATTGGGAATCATCATCATATTTACATTTTACTTAACAGGTAGAGGTTTAGGTGCTAGCGGTGCTATGAAAAGCAGTGTGGTGACTATTGTTGATGAAGTTGCGCCAACACATGCAGAAAACAATGCCTATTACAGTAAATTTATTAAAGAAGATGATACACCCATGAATACATGGTTGGTTTTTGAAACATTAGGTGTTTTAATAGGAGCCTTTATTTCAGGCAGTTTAAACAACCGAATAAAATGGCGAGTTCAACATTCACCAAAAATAACTAGCAGACGTCGACTTGTTTTTGCATTGGCTGGCGGTATATTATTTGGGCTAGGAGCACAAATTGCAAGAGGTTGCACTAGTGGTGCGGCATTGAGTGGTATGGCCGTCTTATCAACCGGTGGGTTTATAACCATGTTGGCCATTTTCGGTTCAGCGTATGCCTTTGCGTATTTCTTTAGAAAAAATTGGATTTAATAACAGTTAAAATATAAAATTATGGGACCTTTAATTCCTAACGGCCTAATTCCTATGGAATGGGATAGTATCATTGCCATTATTATTGGTATTGCTTTCGGATTTGTTTTAGAAGCTTCAGGATTTTCATCCTCAAGAAAACTTGCTGGGGTATTTTATGGCTATGACTTTGCTGTATTGAAAGTGTTTTTTACAGCGGCAGCAGTTTCTGTCATAGGTATTTATTATATGGATTATCTAGGATATTTAGATATCAATCAATTGTACGTTCATCCCACTTATTTATGGGCAGCCATTATTGGCGGTATCATCATGGGAATAGGTTTTGTGGCTGGTGGTTTTTGCCCAGGAACCAGTCTTTGTGCCGTAGCCATAGGAAAACTAGATGCATGGGTTTATGTAGGGGGCATTATGATAGGCGTTTTTGTTTTTTCTGAACTGTATTCTTTTTTTGAGCCTATTTACAATGGTTATTTTTTAGGAAACATCACCTTAGTTGATTCCTTTGGTTGGAATCCATATTGGGTTATTTTTATTTTTTCTATCATAGCTATTGTAGCCTTTGTAGTTTCAGATGTGGTTAGAAAAAAAGTTAAAAAAGTGTTTTACTCATAAACCTTATAAAATGGATAAAAAAAAGATAGCCAGAGTTACATCTTTCAGGTATCAAATCTTAGCATTAATTTTTATTTTGCTGGCTGGCGGATTGGTTTTATTGCCAAAATACCAAAAGCAAGAAGGTATTAAATCGGAAGCGTTATTGAGCCATGCAACGAGTCCGGAAAGATATATATCAACAGACCAAATTGCAAATAAAATTATAAATAAAGACCCTTCTTTTATTTTAATTGATGTACGAGAGGAGGAAAGCTTTAAGAATTATTCGCTACCAAACGCCATCAATATTCCATTGGCCAAATTGTTTGATGAGGAATCATTGCCTTATTTAAACCAAAGTCAGTTTGATGTCGTGTTTTTTTCTAATGATCATTTTTATGCAGATCAAGCTTGGATGTTATGCAATAGGAGAGGTTTTAAAAATTTGCGGGTCTTAAATGGAGGATTAAACACATGGTTTACAACCATTATAAATCCTGAAAAACCAAGTCAGGACATGCCAGCAGAAGCCTTTGAATTGTATGCAACCAGAAAAGCATCCAGTATGTATTTTGGTGTTTTTTACCCAGACCAACAAGCTGTAGCAGAAGAATCCATTTCTAATACACCAGCTCCTAAAAAAGTTATTACGGTTCAAAAGAAAAAGAAAAAACCAGTTGAAGGTGGCTGTTAATTATAAGAAAGTATAATAAAGACCTTTTTATTATGAAAGAATTAGAAAAAATTAAGCGAATTTCCATAGCGTCAACCCTATTTATATTAGCGGTTTTAATTGGAGTTTTAACGTTTGAAAGACCCAAGAATATGTATGCTTTTAATACTGAAAATACTTTGGAAACTTTGACAACAACCAGCTATTTAATATCCATGGATGAGTTAGATAAAAACAATAGTGTATTAATTGATGTTAGAAGTCAGTATGAATACGAAAAAGGGCATTTGGAAAACGCTATCAATATGGCGTTACCAGAGATTTTAACTGAAGAAAATCAATTAATTCTAAATGACTTAAAAGATGGTAAAACCATGGTGGTTTATGGCAAAAACGTACAAGAAGCTAACATGCCTTTTTTAATGCTTTACCAATTAGGCTTTACCAATATAAAGTTATTGTCGGTTAAGCTTGATTACTTGCAAAACAAATTAATTGTAAGTAAAGAAGAGGTTGAAAAACCAGTTTCCAACATACAAGATTTTATAAATGAATCGGTTAAAAACTCTAAAAAACCTATCGTTCTTGAAAAGGTTAAAGCAGAACCAAAACGAGTTATAACCGTTCAAAAGAAAAAGAAAAAGCCTGTAGAAGGTGGGTGCTAATTGTCTGTAAAGCTAAAAATTAAGCTTAAACACATTTCAAAGGACCTGCTTTTTTGGTCCTTTTTTTGTTAAAATATTTTTTTTGATAACATCACAAATGAGAAATGATAAAATACTTCGAGAAAAGTTTATAAAATTTTATTCAAATATTTTTGAAGAAGAACTTATTGAGCAAATTCTTGAAATTGGCAATTTTGAAAAAATTAAAGCGGGAGAACTCTTAGTGGATGTTGGAGACGATTTAACCCATATCCCTTTAATTTTTGAAGGTACCGTTAAAGTTATTAGACAACAAAAAGAAGGTGTAGAATTAGCCTTGTACTATTTAAAACCAGGAGATACTTGCGCCATCTCTTTTATTAACTGTATTGAAAGCAAAAAAAGTGTTTTTGAAGCCCTTATAGAATCAGATATGGAAGCTGTTTTTATTCCAGTAGAAAACATTGATACGTGGCTTATAAAATACAAATCATGGAGACGTTACATTATAGATAGTTATCATTTTAGACTGATGGAAATGTTAGATTCCATTGATGGTCTGGCATTTAATAACATGCACGGCCGATTAAAGAAATACCTTGATGACAAGGCGAATCGGTCTCATAAAAAAGTAATACATATTACACATCAAGAAATAGCCAATGACATGAATACTTCTAGGGTTGTCATTACCAGAATTATGAAGCAACTACAAGATG
>PFKE01000116.1 GCA_002784145.1 Flavobacteriaceae bacterium CG_4_10_14_3_um_filter_33_47
TGGAGGTATCACTTAAAAACATTGGACCTCTTTTGGTCATCATAATGTTAGTTGTTGCGACTCTTGTGGCTCCTGGAGCCAAGCCTATAAGTTCTAACATGGGCTTAACAACCGATGGATAATTTCTTGAATAACCAGAAATAAGAGCATCTGCATCACCTTCATTAACCATCATAGCCGCAAAGTAATTACGTTCTCTCATGAGTCTTTGAGCTGAATAGTAAGTAACACCTCGTCTTTTTCGTTGTTGCCAATATACTTTAGCATATTTATTTTTACGCGCGTCTTCTTTTTCAGATTTAGGGTCAACTATCAACACATTATGATCATCAAACTCTATCTCTGCCATAAGCTTTTTGATGGTTTCTCTTCGTCCTAATAAAATAGGTATCGCAATACCTTCGTCATGAACAATTTGAGCCGCTTTTAAAACAGAGAGTTGATCTCCTTCAGCAAAAACAACCTTTTTTGGATCCATTTTAGCTCGGTCCATTAAAAGTCTAACAATTTTATTGTCGGATCCCATTCTTTCAAGCAGAGATTCTTTGTACTTATCCCAATCGGTTATAGGTTCTTTAGCAACACCACTTTCCATAGCGGCTTTAGCGACGGCTGGAGGAACTTCCGATATTAATCGAGGATCGAAAGGTTTAGGAATAATATAATCGCGACCAAACGTAAGTCGTGTTTTACCATAGGCAATATTAACTTGTTCTGGCACAGGTTCTTTAGCTAAATTTGCCAAAGCTTTAACAGCGGCCATTTTCATTGGTTCGTTAATTTTTGTAGCTCTAACATCTAAAGCGCCTCTAAAGATATATGGAAACCCAAGCACATTGTTAACTTGATTAGGATGATCACTTCTTCCTGTAGCCATAATAATATCCTTACGCGTTGCGATGGCTTTACTGTAAGCAATTTCAGGATCTGGATTTGCCAGGGCAAACACAATAGGGTTTTTAGCCATAGATAGCAACATTTCTGGCACCACTGTATCTGCTTTTGAAAGACCAATAAACACATCGGCATCTTTCATAGCTTCTTCTAAAGTGTTTATATTTCTTCCTGTAGAATATTCGGCTTTTTCTGAAGTTAAATTTTCACGATCATTTCTAATAACTCCTTTGCTATCAAGCATGACAATATTTTCTCGTTTTGCACCAAAGGCTTGATACAATCGTGTACATGAAATAGCGGCCGCCCCAGCACCATTGATAACGATTCTTGCTTTTTCAATTTTCTTTTTTGAAAGTTCTAAGGCATTCAACAAAGCTGCAGCCGTTATAATGGCTGTTCCATGTTGGTCATCATGCATTAAAGGGATGTTAAGTTCCTCTTTTAAACGTCTTTCTATTTCAAAAGCTTCTGGCGCTTTAATATCCTCTAAATTAATACCCCCAAATGTAGGCGCTATATTTTTTACCGTTTGAATAAACTGTTCTACATCTTCAGTCCCAATTTCAATATCAAATACATCAATATCGGCGAAAATCTTAAACAGCAAGCCTTTTCCTTCCATAACGGGTTTTGAAGCTTCTGGTCCTATATTTCCTAAACCTAAAACAGCGGTTCCATTTGAAATGACTGCCACTAAATTGCCTTTAGCGGTATATTTATAAACATTGTTAATGTCTTTTTCTATCTCTAAACAAGGTTCTGCAACACCTGGCGAATAAGCTAATGATAAATCTCTTTGCGTTGCATATTTTTTGGTAGGTACAACTTTTATCTTTCCTGGCGTTGGTTTTGCGTGGTATATTAGCGCCTCTCTTCTTTTGCTTTGCTTACTCATTATGTTTTTATTTTAAAAAATCGGAATAACAAATATAAGAATCTCGCTACCGATTACACTATTCTTTTAGAAAATTGATGTTTCTTTTTAACCCAGAAAATTTAGTTCTTTTTACAGCCGAATTTTTGAATATTTTAGTGAAAATATCCTCTGTAATTTCCTCCCAATCTTTTTTTGTTATAGATAATAAATCAGGATTAGGATTAAACAGAGGTTCATTATGTGGTTTTGAAAACCTGTTCCATGGGCATACATCCTGACATACATCACAACCAAACATCCAATCGTCCATTTTTCCTTTAAATTCTGACGGAATGTTGTCTTTTAGTTCGATGGTTAAGTACGATATACACTTACTGCCATCTACCACATAGGGCTCAATAATGGCTTGCGTTGGGCATGCGTCTATACATGCGGTGCAAGTTCCGCAATGGTCCGTAGTTGGTAAATCATATTCTAATTCTAAATCAATAATTAATTCTGCAATAAAGAAAAACGAGCCGACTTGTTGGGTTAATAAATTGCTGTTTTTGCCAATCCAACCTAAACTGGATTTTGCTGCCCAAGCTTTATCTAAAACTGGTGCAGAATCTACAAAAGCACGCCCGTGAACATCACCAATTTCTTCTTGAATAAAACTTAAAAGTAATTTTAGTTTATCTTTGATAACAAAGTGATAATCCGTTCCGTAAGCGTACTTTGAGAGCTTATAGCTGTTAGCCGTTTGTTCTTGGCTAGGGTAATAATTGAGCAATAATGAAATAACACTTTTGGAATCCTCAACCAGTTTCGTAGGGTCTAAGCGTTTATCAAAATGGTTTTTCATATACTGCATTTGGCCATGCATGTTTTTATTTAACCATTTTTCCAACCTTGGAGCTTCTTCTTCTAAAAAACCAGCTTTACTAATGCCACAAGATAAAAAACCGAGGCGTTTGGCTTCGGTTTTAATTAATGTTGAATACTTGGATGCAGAGTTTATCACTGATTTTAAATGACTAAAAATACATCTTAATTAGCAATTATTACAATGAGGTTAAAAAAATTAAACTATTATTTTGCTGTTTCTGGATTGATTATTGTTGAAAGTTCCCTTATGGCATTTACAGGAAACCCTCCTTTTTGAGCATGTTCATAAATAGCTTCTTTATCGACAGCCTTGTAAACACAAAACACCTTATCATCCGTTACATAACTATGCAGCCATTGAATTTTAACACTTCCCATGTCCTCTATGACACTACAAGACGTTTGAGATATTCCCTTTAATTCTGCTGGTGTTAAATGTCCTGCATTTGGAATATTTCTTTCAATAAGATAAGTTTTCATAGGTTTTAATTCCACTTGTCCCGTCTCATTTTCTTGGGCCATAGCATAATGAGTAAAGAAAATTAAAGCTAAAAAGAAAATTACATTTGTTTTCATAAATTGGTTGTTTAAAGATTAATACATTCAATATTAAACCTTTAAACCATAAAAACTGATAACATTCAAACCTTTAATCAATACAAATTGACCAAAATCAAGTTATAGCTTTTCGGAAATTATAAGGTTGAATTCCAAATCTTTTTTGAAAACATTTGGTAAAATATGATGGCGAACTAAACCCACAATCAAAAGCTGTTTGCGAAATGTTGTACCTTTTATTTAATAAGAAAATGGATTGTGCAAGTCTATAGTTTCTTATGAGGTTGTTTGGCGAAAATCCAGTAAGTGATATACACTTTCTATAAAGATTTGATTTACTCATTCCTATACTTTCACAAAAAAATGTTCCATCAAAATTAGGGTTCAAATAATAAGTTCTTAAAACTTTCATAAGTAATTTTAAAGTCTGCTCCTCTTCAATTGTTACGCATTTAAGTTCTGTTTCCGTATTAAAAGTCATATCATTGTTATCCATACATAAATCTTTAATTAAAGGAGATAAAATGACTTTTGATCTGGATGAGACTAAACATAAATCTTCAGCAAATTGAATGGTAGATCCAAAAATAGACTCACTTCCTTCTACTGGTGTACCAGCGTGAAGTGAAATCTTAAAATCCGTCAGATCTTTTGACAGATTTAAATTTCTATTGAGACTTAAGGCACATTTTAATGCTTGCGATACAGAAACAAAGGATCCTATATTAAGGTCATTTCTAAATTTTACTTCGGAACCATTAAATGACTCTATTGTAGTTTTAAAAATATTTTTAAACTCATTTACAATTTGTTTAGCTTTATCGTTTCCAAATTTCATATAAGCAAATTGCAAATCAAGTGTTTTGCATATCAAAATAATTCGAAATGCAGGGTCATTAAAAATCTTTATTTCAGGATTGATTAACTCTGAAAAAAAAGTAGGGTCATGAATACGTCCTAAAAAGGCTTCTACAATTTTGCTGTCAACTTGAATAATTTCGTGCGGAATTAAGCTATGTGCTTTATTATGCATTTGAATTACAGCCTCTTTATCGGGTGCTTCAATGAGGCAAAAAGCTGATTCTCGATTTTCATCAACCCAATAGGTCATGCATTTGCAGCCATACTGATCTTGCACTTTTAAATCTTCATAATGAGCTTGAGCTGCATCTTTTGCGCTTATTCCAGGAACAATATGTAAATCCATATAGACAGGCATCTACCAATATTTTAATTTATAAAAATATGACAAATAAACACAAACAATAAATCTCTAGCAAATTGTTAAAACCCCTAACTTCCATTCAATCCTAAAACAAACCTCCTTGAATATTCCCTTTTATTTTGCCTAAATGTTTATAGGCCAAATCGGTAACTTCACGTCCTCGAGGAGTTCGCATAATAAACCCTTGTTGAATTAAAAAAGGTTCATAGACTTCTTCTATAGTTTCCGAACTTTCACTTACGGCTGTAGCAATGGTTGAGATTCCCACAGGTCCGCCTTTAAATTTATCAATAATAGTGGATAAAATTTTGTTGTCCATTTCATCCAATCCATGCGCATCAACATTTAAAGCCTCTAAGGCAAATTTTGCTATTTTAATATCGATGCTTCCGTTTCCTTTTATTTGGGCAAAATCTCGAACACGACGCAATAGTGCATTGGCTATTCTTGGTGTTCCTCTACTTCTACCGGCTATTTCTATCGCTGCTTCCATAGAAATAGGCACGTCCAAAATAGATGAACTACGTTGCAATATGGTCGTTAATAATTCAGTATTATAATATTGTAATCTGCTTTGAATGCCAAAACGGGCGCGCATGGGGGAGGTTAATAATCCTGAACGTGTAGTGGCGCCAATGAGCGTAAACGGATTTAAATTAATTTGAACAGTTCTGGCATTGGGGCCAGATTCAATCATGATATCAATTTTATAATCCTCCATGGCAGAATACAGGTATTCTTCCACAATGGGGCTTAACCGATGAATTTCGTCAATAAATAACACATCACGCTCTTCAAGATTGGTAAGTAAGCCTGCTAAATCTCCTGGCTTGTCTAGCACTGGCCCGGAAGTTACTTTAATACCAACGTTGAGTTCATTCGCCAAAATATGAGCCAAGGTTGTTTTGCCCAATCCTGGAGGGCCATGAAATAAGGTATGGTCTAAGGCTTCACTTCTTTGGTTTGCAGCCTGAACAAAAATTTTAAGATTTTCTAAAACCTGATCTTGGCCCGTAAAATCTTTAAAAGTAAAGGGCCGTAACTTTCTTTCTACATCATTTTCTTCAGGAGAAAAATTTTCGTTTGTTGGGTCTAGGTTTTCATTCATAGTAACTCCCTGTGGGAACAGAAATCTATTTTATTGTAAAAATATTAAAATAGTGTATTCCTTCCCAATAACTATCGAGATGTACAGGAATGACAAAAGCAAATATAAAGAAAAAGAGGGAAGCCTTCTTATGTTGAGAGACAGGTTCTTTCTTTTCTGGTATGCTTATTGTGATTTTATCATAATATTAACAATTAATCTATAAGTATTATGAAAATTACAAAGAAAAATCACGAACTCCTTCGTGAAAATAATCAAATCATGAAAAAATCTCAAAAGCATGATGCAAATTTACAAAAAAATTCAACCGTGTACTTTCAAGTTGGCCTCATGCTTGTCTTGTTAGCCATTTTAGGCTTGTTTGAAATGACGTTTGAAACAACAATTCCAAATTATTCTAGTCCTTTTCCACCAGATAAACCCCTTTATGTACATGTGCCTGTAATTAAACCCGAAACACCATCTAAAGAAAAACCTATTGAAAAGAAGAAAAACAAGGGGAATGTTTTTAAAGAAGTGCCAAATCATAAACCAACAAATCCTTTTGTTAATGTTGACAAACAAACGCCAACTTTAGACATAAACCCTCCTGTAGATACTGGCTCTATTGATGTTTTGCCAATGCCAACAGATGATGATTTTGACTTTATAAAGGTTGAACAAGTCCCCATTTATCCTGGTTGTGAAAAAGCGAAAGATAATGAAGAAAGAAAAGAATGTATGTCAAATAAAATAAATAAACTCATTCAAAAAAAATTTAATGGCGATATCGCTTCAAACTATGGTTTAACCGGAATACAGAGAATTAATGTAGTCTTCAAAATTGATAAAACGGGCCGTGTTACAGATATTAAAACTCGGGCATCACACCCAAAATTGCAAGAAGAAGCAGAACGTGTTGTTAATATAATTCCCAATATGCAACCTGGTAAGCAACGAAATATTCCGGTAGGTGTTATTTATTCTTTGCCAATAGTCTTTAAGGTTCAAAATTAGAATTACTTATTAAAACCGTTACCCTGTTTAGGATAACGGTTTTTTTAATAAGAGCATTATCAAAAATATAGTATCTTTCTGCTTTAAAACTAATCATAATAAAATTTCATGAAGCAATTCATTGTTCTACTCCTACTTTTAGTTCAATTTGGCCTATTTTCACAAGAAAACACTTTTTTTGAAAAACCACCACTTTTCGCAAATTGTGAAAATATAACCTTAGAATCTCAGCAAGATTGTTTTGATAGAACCGTTTTTAAATTAATATTCGAAACATTTAAAGTCCCTCAAAAAGTTATGGACGACCATTATAAAGGAGAAACCGTGGTGCTTTTTGAAGTAGATACAACTGGTAAATTCAACGTGATTTATGTTGATGCGATGTATGACGAGTTGAAAACTGAAACCAAGCGTGTTTTTTCAGAGTTTCCTAAGATTATACCCGGCACATACAATGGAAAGCCCACCTATAAACAATATTCCATTCAGGTTAAAATTCCTTTAGAAGATCAAACGGTTAAAAAAACCAATTTAAAAAAGCAAGAAGAAGTTTCTAAACTTGAATTGGAAGCAAAATTAGAGTTTGATAAAGTAAATAAAGCTTTAGTGCCTTTTAAAAACAAAACCTATTCAAGTCAGTTAAACATTCCGTTTACCCATTTTGATTATTCAAAGTTTGATAGAAACATGAGTTTAGTTGGCACCAATAGCCATACCGCTTCTAAACCTTTTTTATATGAAGAGGTTTCAAACTATTATAATTTTGAAGAAGAAAACGAAAAATTGCAAAAACCAGCCAGTTCTTGGGTAAATAAAAAACTTTGGAATGAACACATGGTGCAATTACAAGGAGACGACTATTGGTTTACCATAGACCCAATATTCGATTTAGAATTAGGAAAAGATTTTAATGCCGATTTTAACACCACCTATAATAATACTCGAGGACTTTTAGTAAAAGGCGGTTTAGGCGAAACATTTAATTTTTATGCCACGATTTTTGAAAGTCAAGGAAGGTTTGCCCAATACGTTAATGAATACGCGGAAAGCTTAAAAGGATTTGGCCCGGATCCAGCCATTATTCCTGGTCGAGGTATTGCAAAACGTTTTAAAACAGATTCTTTTGATTATCCAGTTGCAGAAGCTTATATATCTTATTCGCCAGCAAAATTTATTAATATTCAGTTTGGACATGGTAAAAATTTTATAGGTGATGGGTATCGATCTTTGTTTTTAAGCGATGTTGCAAGCCCACATCCTTTTTTAAAATTGAATACAAAGTTTTGGAAAATTAAATATACCAACACTTGGATGTGGCTTAAAGACGTAAGGCCTGAAGCTACAGTTGATGGTGCTTTTTTAACCAAATATATGGCCAACCATTATTTAAGCTGGAATGTGTCAAAACGATTAAACGTTGGATTGTTTGAGTCTGTTTTATGGACCAATACCAATGATAGAGGCTTTGATGTTAATTACTTAAATCCTATTATTTTTTACCGAGCCATTGAGTTTGAAACAGGACAAGGTGCGGGAAATGCTATTGTTGGGGCTTCTGGAAAATACAAAGTAAATGATAATATAAACCTTTACAGCCAATTTATATTAGATGAATTTTCATTAAGCGATGTAAAAGCAGGAGAAAAAAGCTGGAAAAATAAATTTGGGTATCAATTGGGTGTAAAATACTTCAATGCTTTTAATGTTGATAATTTATTGCTTCAATTTGAATACAATCGAGTTAGGCCTTACACCTATTCACACAATACCATTGTTTTAAATTATGGTCATAACAACCAGTCTATGGCACATCTATGGGGCGCTAATTTTAGTGAGACCATTATTATTGGCAGATATCATTACAAGCGATGGTTTGGCGATGCTAAACTAATTTTTGGCGTAAGAGGGTTTGATTATAATAATGGAACTGACAATTTTAGTTATGGCGGTGATATTTTTAGAAATTATAACGATAGACCTTTTGATTCTGGTGTTGAGGTTGGGCAAGGCATTAAAACCAATTCATTCTACGCCAATTTACAAGCAGGCTATGTTATCAATCCGGCATCTAACTTAAAAATATTTACAGATATTACTTTCAGAAATTTTAATCCAGATATTGAAACGGTTTCAACGTTTAATAGTAATACCGTTTGGTTTAATCTTGGTTTAAGAACTGATTTGTTTAATTGGTATTTTGATTTTTAGTAAGCTATTATTTTAAACTTTTATAAAACGTCCTTCGTATTCTTTCACTGTTTATAAAAGCCCAGCTAAATCCCAAATCATCATAAGTTTTGGTTAAGTTGGTGTTGGCAGCAACGTCTTCTTCGGTTTGTCCTTTATCTATTTCAGTTTGAATTTTTGATTTTAAATCTTCAAGCATGCTCAAGAAAAATTGATATTGTTTTTTATTCCCAAGTTCTCCATGACCCGGAATTATCTTGGTATCATCATCAATTAAAATCATGGTTTTTTTTACGGCATTTATATAACCGTTTACACTTCCCCCAGAATCTAAATCAATATATGGATATCGTTCGTTAAAAAAGGTATCGCCTGTATGAAGTACGTTACTTTCAGTAAAATACAATAAAACATCACCATCTGTATGTGCCTTTTCTACATGAAAAACAATAACGTTTTCTCCATTTATATGAAGTTGTAGTTTATCATTAAATGAAATCATTGGCAAGGCTTCTTTTGGTGATTCTGGTATTGATGAGCTTAAACGTTTGTAAACATTATCATGGGCTATAATTTTTACCCCAAGTTTGGATAGGTTTTCGTTACTTCCAACATGATCTCCATGAAAATGAGTGTTTATTAAAAATTGAATAGGTTTGTCGCTTAGTTTTTTGATAGCTTCTAAAATGTTAGGAGTTAATCTGGCAAACTGGCCATCAATCATAAAAACGCCTTCGTCACCAATACAAACGCCAATATTACCACCTTGTCCTGTTAGCATAAACACATTACTGGATAATTGTTGAGTTTCAATAACAACCTCTTGGTTGTTTTGAGCACTTATGTTACAAGCGAACATGGTAATGATAAAAGACAAACAAGATTTTAAGAGTTTCATTGGTTCTTCATTAATGGGTTGATGGGTTGATGGGTTGATGGGTTTAAAATTACAAAAAAAAATTTATGCAGATAGCAATACTTAAATTTAGACATAAATAATATGGATAAAATTTATGAATAAAGTATCTTTGCACTCGCAAATAATAGCGACCAATTAAATAGCGCATTGAACACAACTAAACCTGTAAAGACCCATACTATAATATCTGATTTTAAAGAAATTACCAAAATGCGTTTGGCGTTAAGCGTGGTGTTTTCTTCTTTGGCGGGCTATTTACTTGGTGTTGAAACTATTGATTTTAAAACACTAGTTCTATTAGCCTTTGGTGGTTATTTTATGGTTGGCGCTTCCAATGCGTTTAATCAAATCATTGAAAAAGATTTAGATGCCTTGATGGATCGCACAAAAGACAGACCAATTCCTGCTGGTCGAATGTCTGTCAATACAGCGTTTATTATTGCTTCAATATTCACCTTATTAGGAATTATAATTCTTTATACCATTAACAAGCAAACGGCCATGTTTGGCGCCATTTCAATATTTTTATATACCAGTGTTTATACCCCATTAAAAACAAAAACACCGTTATCAGTTTTTGTGGGCGCTATTCCAGGCGCTATCCCTTTTATGCTAGGTTGGGTTGCCGCTACAGACCATTTTGGTATAGAACCAGGAACCTTGTTTGCTTTACAATTTTTCTGGCAGTTTCCTCATTTTTGGTCTATAGGTTGGTTTTTGTTTGAAGATTATAAAAAAGGAGGATTTTTTATGCTGCCAACAGGAAAGCAAGACAAAGGAACCGCTGTACAGATAATTATGTATACTATTTGGACACTTTTAGTATCTATTATACCGGTATTTGGTTTTACAGGCAGGTTACATTTGTCTATACTTTCAGCTTGTATCGTGTTTGTTTTGGGATTAGGCATGTTGTATTACGCTATTCAGCTATTTAAAAAAATGACAACGAAAGCCGCTAAACAACTTATGCTGGCAAGTGTGTCTTACATAACCCTTGTTCAAATAGTATATGTTATTGATAAATTTATAAGATAACCATGGATTTAACTCAAGGAACCGCTAAAGAAAAAAATATAAGAGCAAAAAAAATGATGCTGTGGTTCGGCATCATGTCTCTAATTATGTCATTTGCAGCCTGGACAAGTGCTTTTATTGTAAGTAGCTCAAGACCAGATTGGCTAAAAGATTTTCAGTTACCTAATTCATTTATTTTAAGCACGGTATTTATTATACTTAGTAGCGTATCCTTTATCTTGGCAAAACGGGCTTTAAGAAATAACAATAATAAAATCACTACCATTTGGCTATTGGTTACTTTGGTTTTAGGAGTTGTATTTATTTACAATCAATTAATGGGTTTTCAGGAAATTATAAACCAAGGGTATAACTTTACTGGACCAACAAGTAATGTAACCATGTCATATATTTATTTAATTGCCATGGTACATATATTACATGTAGTTGTTGGGATTATCTCTTTATTGGTAGTAATTTATAATCATTTTAAACAAAAGTATGATGTTTCAAATATGCTTGGTTTTGAGTTGTCATTAACATTTTGGCATTTCATTGATATACTTTGGATTTACTTATTTTTGTTTTTATATTTTGTGAAGTAATTTATTTTCATAAAAATCACGTATAAACTTCTAAAAAGGTGTTTTTTTTAAGTGATTTTTGAATTTTAAACCTGTATATTTCGCTAGATAAATAAAATGATTATTTTTGTGCAACTTTTATTAAACAACCAACATATATGAGTACTACAGTTGTAACTACTGGAACAGAAGGTAAAACTTGGGGCGGAGGCAATGAGCCTTTAAAAGCAAGTTACGGTAAAATGATGATGTGGTTTTTCATTGTTTCTGATGCTTTAACCTTTTCTGGCTTTTTAGCGGCCTACGGTTTTTCAAGATTTAAGTTTATTGAAACTTGGCCAATAGCTGATGAGGTTTTTACACACGTGCCTTTTTTGCATGGACAAGAATTACCAATGATTTATGTAGCTTTTATGACCTTTGTGTTAATCATGTCATCAGTTACTATGGTATTGGCCGTTGATGCTGGACATCATTTAAATAAGGCCAAGGTTACTATTTATATGTTGTTGACCATCATAGGAGGTTTAATATTTGTTGGGTCTCAAGCATGGGAATGGGCAACCTTTATTAAAGGAGATTTTGGTGCTGTTCAAACTAAAGGAGGAAACATACTTCAATTTGTTGATGCAGACGGACATCGTGTTGCATTAAGAGATTTTGTGGTTAGCGATGCGCATAAAGAAAGAACCGCTCATGAGCGTAAAAATGGCCTTTGGTTTGTAAGTGAAGGCACTTTACCTACTTATACCGTTGATGAAGTTATTCAAGGATTAGAATCTCATCCTAATGTTTTGGTTAGAACTCAGGATATTAACGAACATGGTCATAAAACAGTCTTGTCTAGAGAAGAATCATTAAAACAAATAAAAACCAATGGGAAACAAGTTGTTGAAGGTGCAAACCTTCATGTAAATGAATATGGCTCGCCATTATTTGCAGACTTTTTCTTTTTTATTACAGGATTCCATGGATTCCACGTGTTTTCAGGAGTGGTTATTAACATCATTATTTTCTTTAATGTTATTTTAGGAACTTATGAAAAGCGTAAAAACTATGAAATGGTTGAGAAAGTTGGGTTGTATTGGCACTTTGTAGACTTAGTTTGGGTATTTGTATTTACATTCTTCTATCTTGTTTAATTGATTTATTTTATTAGAAAATGGCACACGCACATAAATTAGAAATATTAAGAGGTTTAATAAAATTTAAATCAAACACTCAAAAAATTTGGGGCGTTTTAATTTTACTTTCTATAGTAACTACCGTTGAGGTTATTCTGGGTATTATTAAACCAGAACCACTGATGGTTCATTTTTTAGGAATGAAAATTTTAAACTGGATTTTCATCATTCTTACCATTGTTAAAGCGTATTACATTACTTGGGATTTCATGCACATGAGAGACGAAACAGCAAGTTTAAGACGTATGGTGGTTTGGACAGCCGTTTTTTTAATTTTATATTTAATTTTTATTTTATTGCAAGAAGGAGGCTATATTCAAGATGTTTATTCTTCAGGATTTATCAAAACAGATTTTTAATAACTATAACAAATAATACTTTGTTAAAAGATACAGGAAAGGTGGTTTATTAAACCACCTTTTTTTATTTTTGCAATGCAATAAATTAAGCCTTTTAAGTGGATTTTAAAAAAGTAAAGCGTTATGGAGTTTTAGGAATTTTATTCTTCCTTCCTGTAATTTTTTTATTGTTTTTGTATCCTGCAACACACCATTATACACCACTCGATATTGTTAAAGAGTCTGTTTCAGATTTAGAGACATTCACTTCTAATACAAATGAAAAAGTTCTTTTGAAAGATCATATTACCGTGCTCGGATTTTTTGGAGAAAATCCTATGGAAAATGTGATAGCGGCATCTAATTTAAAAGAATTGGTTTATGATAAGTTTAAAGGATTTAAAAAGTTTCAAGTGGTTATCGTGGTTCCCGATGGAACACAAATGGCCATTGAACAACTCAAAAATGAAATTAACCCCTATGAAGACATAAGGTTTTGGCACTTTATGTATGGACATCAAGAAGATATTCATAATCTTTTTAATAGTCTAAGCAGTAAATTACCACTCAACACAAATTTCTCAACGAATTTGGTTTATATCATTGACAAAGATTTAAATCAAAGAGGAAGAATTGATGATAGAACAGATAATGAAGTTGTAAAAAAACAAGCAAAGTATGGCTTGTCTGGATATGATTGTATAGAAGTGGCTGAAATAAAAAATAAAATGAGTGAAGACATGCGTATACTATTTACAGAATACAGGCAAAAAAGAAAAGGAGATTTTGATTCTACTACAAGAAGAGCTAATGATTTAAAAGAACAAAATGAAAAAAAATAATTATTCATACATTGGAATTTCCTTTATTATATTGGTTTTTGGCATTTATTTTATCCCAAAAATTATAGATAGAATAACTAATAAAGATGTTTCAAGACAAGAAAGCCGCAGCGATTTATCTGAAGAAGAAAAAAACAAACCAAGCCAATCAGATTTAGCTTTTATAGAAATCAATGGCGAGTCCAAAAAAGTGCCCGATTTTAGTTTTGTAAATCAGAATGGAAAGGTCATAACCAATAAAGATTATATTGGAAAAGTTTATGTTATTGAGTTCTTTTTTACAACTTGCCCAACTATTTGTCCAAGAATGAACGCCAATCTTATCCAAATACAAAATTCATTCACTGAGTTTGAAAATTTCGGAATAGCTTCATTTACCATCAATCCAGAGCATGATACTGCAGAAGTTTTAAAAGCCTATGCTGATAGTTATGGAGTAACCAATCCGAATTGGAATTTAATGACAGGTAATCAAGAAACCATATACAAATTGGCTAATGAAGGTTTTAATTTATACACTGCAAAAGATGAGTCAGTAGAAGGAGGTTTTGAACATTCCGGGAATTTTGCTTTGATTGATAAGAACGGATTTATTCGTTCACGCGTGGTAAATGGGAATCCTATAATTTTTTACAATGGAATGATTTCACCAGATGAGAAAGTTGATGATGAAGGTATGCCGGAAGAAATAACAATTTTAAAAGAAGATATTACAAAACTTTTAAAGGAATAATGAAACAAGATAATTTACAAGCTGAGAAAAAATATAATACTTTGATTGTTGTTCTATCAGTTATTATTCCTGTTGTGGTAGCTATACTATTTGGAGTTAATTTGCGTGAATTAGGATATGATATAGAGCCTTTAACTTTTTTGCCACCTATTTATGCCTCTATTAATGCGGTAACTGCTCTAGTTTTAGTGTTGGCTTTTATTGCTATTCAAAATAAAAAAATAGCTCTGCATAAAAAGCTAATGCAGTTTGCCATTTTTTTGTCATTAGCATTTTTGGTAATGTATGTGGCCTATCATATGACAAGTGATTCTACAAAATATGGAGGCGCAGGCATTATAAAATATGTGTATTATGTTATTTTATTGACCCATGTTTTAATGTCAATAGTGGTCATTCCATTTGTTCTTATTACCTATGTTAGAGCCATAACAAACAATATAGAAAGACATAAAAAAATAGCAAAAATAACTTTTCCGCTATGGCTTTATGTTGCCATTACAGGCGTTGTTGTTTATATCATGATTTCACCGTATTATGTATAAAAATAAAGCATTTATCATATTATTTTTATTGTTGATAATATCTATTCCTGCAGATGCCCAATGCGCTATGTGTCGTGCTGTTCTTGAAAATGAAGAAGGTCAAGGAGCAGCAGAAGGCATTAATAACGGTATCGTGTACTTAATGGCTATTCCATATATATTAATAGCTGGTATAGGGTTTATTATTTATAAAAAGTTTTTTAGCCAAAAAAAGCAGTAAAAAGTCTTTTTACTGTAACAATTCTAGGTTTTAACAGTCTTATTTACTAAAGTGAATTTAGTTTCTTAACAATTCTTTATGATATATAGGGTATTGTTTTGGCTAATTTTACCAAAATAACCATCGGTCTATGATTCAAATTAAAGATTTGCACAAATCTTATCAAATGGGAAATAATTCTCTTCATGTTTTAAAGGGCATCAATTTCAATGTAAAAGAAGGAGAAATGGTTTCAATCATGGGTTCTTCAGGTTCTGGAAAATCTACCTTATTAAATATTTTAGGAATCTTGGATGAAGCAGATTCTGGGTCATATATTTTGGATGGTGTTTCAATTAAAAACTTAAACGAAAAAGTTGCGGCTAATTACAGAAACAAGTTTTTAGGATTTATCTTTCAATCCTTTAATCTTATCAATTATAAAACCGCATTAGATAACGTAGCCATGCCTTTATATTATCAAGGCATGAAGCGTAAAGAACGTATTGAAAAAGCAGAATATTATCTTGAAAAAGTAGGTCTTTCTGCATGGTCTCACCATTTGCCTAATGAGTTGTCTGGTGGACAAAAACAACGTGTAGCAATTGCTCGGGCATTGGCTAGCGACCCAAAAGTGTTGTTGGCTGATGAACCTACAGGGGCATTAGATTCAAAAACTTCTCAAGAGGTTATGGAGTTAATTCAAGGCATTAATGACGAAGGAAAAACTATTTTAATGGTTACTCATGAGCATGATATTGCTCAAATGACTAAACGAATTGTGCACATTAAAGACGGTCTTATTATTGATGATAACCCTGTTAAACAAGTAAGAGCTTCATTGTATGTTTGATATTGAACGCTGGCAAGAAATATTTGAAACGTTAAGAAAAAACAAACTCAGAACTTTTTTAACTGGGCTTTCTGTGGCTTCAGGTATTTTTATATTGGTTATTTTATTGGGCTTTAGTAAAGGTATTGAAAACGGAGTAACCTCTCAATTTCAAAGAGATGCCACTAACTTAATAACCATTTGGACAGGCACTACTACCAAAGAATATAAGGGACTTAATCCAGGACGTTATATTCAACTTAAAAATAACGATTACAATGCCATTTCCAAGAAGTACGAACAATATATAGATTATGAAACCTCATTGTATTCTATTTGGGGAGGAACCATATCTTATAAAAGCGAATCTGGAAACTATCAAATTAGAGGCGTTATGCCAGATCATCAATTTATTGAAAATGCCGATATAAGTTCTGGAAGATTCATAAACCAATCTGACTGTAACGAATTTAAAAAAGTTGCCGTAATAGGTAATAAACTTAAACGCGATTTGTTTAAAGATGAAGATCCCATAGACAAAAATATTTCCGTTTTTGGAATGAATTTTAAAGTGGTGGGCGTTTTTTATGATCCAGGAGGAGAACGTGAAGAAAGTCAAGCCTATATACCAATAACAACAGCTCAAAAAGTATTTAATGCTGGCGATGATATCAGGAATATGCTTTTTACCATAAAAATGTCCGATAACTTTGATGATGCCGTGACCTTATCGCAAAATATTTCTCAAAATATTGAAGCAGATTTGAAACAAATGCATACGGTCGCTCCAGATGATATAAGTGCAGTTCGTGTTTTTAATACATTAGAAGAAGCCAAAAAAATATACTCATTAATTGGCACTATTCAAGCAGTATTTTGGTTTGTAGGCATAGGAACCATTATTGCAGGAATTGTAGGTGTGGGTAACATTATGTTAATTATTGTAAAAGAACGTACCAAAGAAATTGGTATTAGAAAAGCTTTGGGTGCTTTACCAATGTCAATAGTAGGAATGATAATTCAAGAAGCTGTTTTTGTAACCATGTTTGCCGGGTTATTTGGGTTAATATTTGGCTTAACATTACTTGAAATAGTAGGGCCACAAATTCAAAGTGATTTTATAAAATACCCTCAAGTTAATTTTAACATAGCACTAACAACCGTGTTTTTACTGGTTTTTGCTGGTGCTTTAGCTGGGTTTTTCCCAGCTTACAGAGCAGCAAAAATTAAACCAATAATAGCATTAAGAGACGAATAATATGTTTAGTAAAGATCGTTGGGATGAAATTTTAGAAGCTTTAAATTCAAATAAATTTAGAACTTTACTAACAGCATTTGGTGTGTTTTGGGGCATTACCATTCTGGTACTTTTATTGGCTTTAACCAATGGACTTAAAAATGGAGTCATGTCAGATTTTGGTGATTTTGCTACCAACTCTATGTTTATGTGGACCCAAGGAACCTCAAAACCCTATAAAGGCTTGCCAAAAGGAAGAAATTTTAATTATAAATTAGATGATGTTCAAGCTATTAAATCTGAAATTTCAAATATTAAGTACGCTTCACCAAGAAATCAATTAGGTGGATTTATGGGTAATAATAATGTTATTAGAGGTACTAAAACTGGTGCCTTTGAAATATATGGCGACTATCCAGAGTATATAAAACAACAACCTTTAGATATTTTACAAGGACGGTTTATTAGTTATTCAGACATCCATTCAAAACGAAAAGTATGCGTAATAGGCACCGATGTTATAAAAGGTTTATACAATAAAGATGAAGAACCACTTGGTACTTACATAAAAATAAATGGTGTTAATTTTATGGTTGTTGGCGTTTTTAAAATGAGTAACAGTCAAGGCGATAATCAACAAGATGCCAATACTATTTACATGCCGTTTACTACGTTTGGACAAGCGTTTAACAGAGGTGACGAAGTGGGCTGGATGGCAATTACTGCTGTTGATGATGTTCCTATAACATCAATCAAACAACAGGTTTTTGATTTGATGAAATTTCGTCATAAAATTGATCCAACTGATGAAAGAGCCATTGGTCATTTTGATCTTTCAGAGCAATTCGAAAAAGTTAATGGGCTCTTTACCATTCTTACCATTGTTGGATATTTTGTTGGCGCATTAGTATTAATGTCTGGAATTATAGGAATCAGTAATATTATGCTTATTGTGGTTAAAGAACGTACCAAAGAAATAGGCATCAGGCGTGCTTTAGGAGCAACGCCTTGGGTTGTTAAATCTCAAATCTTACAAGAAAGTTTAATTTTAACTATTCTTGCTGGCATGGTAGGTATTTCTTTTTCCGCAGCCATCATTTGGGTTTTAAATTATTTACTTGATATGAGTGGCCCAGTAGAGAATTTCGCAAACCCAAGTGTAAGTATGGGTGTTGTATTTGTAGCCCTCTTTATACTTGTTGTTTCAGGGTTATTAGCAGGCTTAATACCAGCAAATAGTGCTACCAAAATGAAACCAGTTGACGCATTAAGAATTGAATAAAAATATAATTAACAAATAATAATGAAAAGAACTAGAACCGTCATCGTATTAACCACTATTGTAGTTTTATTTGCCGCCGCACTTTTTTATCTATGGAAAAAAAATCAAGAAGATCCAATAAAATATACATCTGAGCTGCCTTCAGAACAAACTATTGTAGTAAAAACAGTTGCTACAGGAAGCATTGTTCCTAAAGAAGAAATATTAATAAAACCAAACATTTCTGGGGTTATTGAAGAAGTTTATATTGAAGCTGGCGAATATATTAAGTCAGGAGATTTAATTGCAAAAATTAGAGTTATCCCAAATGTATCGTCTTTAACAAGTGCAAAAAACAGTATTTCAAGCAATCAAACGGCTCTAGAAACAGCTCAAATTAATTTAACAACGCAACAAGCCAATTATGATCGTCAAAAAGCCTTATTTGAAAAAGGGGTTATTTCCGCCAATGATTTTGAAGGCATTAACAATACCTATTTGCAAACCAAACAAAGTGTTGAACAAGCAAAAATAAACTTAATGTCTTCAAAACAAAATTATGATATCATTAAAACTGGTACTACAAGTGGCTTGGGTAATATAGCTCAAACCTTGGTAAGAGCAACTATTTCAGGAATGGTTTTAGACGTTCCGGTAAAAGAAGGCAACCAAGTTATTGAAGCCAATAATTTTAATGAAGGAACCTCAATTGCGTCTTTAGCAGACATTAATAAAATGATTTTTGAAGGAAAGGTTGACGAAAGTGAAGTTGGAAAAATTAAAGAAGGACTTCCCTTAGAAATAACTATAGGAGCCATTGAAGATAAAAAATTTGATGCTGTTTTAGACTATATAGCACCAAAAGGCGTTGCCGAAAATGGTGCCATTCAATTTGAAATTAAAGGAAGTTTAAAATCGATTGATTCCACATTTATTAGAGCAGGATTAAGCGCCAATGCCTCTATTATTCTTGAAAAAGCAGAAAAAGTTTTAGCTATTAGAGAAGCTTTAGTTCAATATGATCCTGAAACCAAAAAGCCATTTGTTGAAGTTGAAGTAGGTGATCAAAAATTTGAAAGAAAAGAACTTGAGTTAGGAATTAGCGATGGTATCTTTGTAGAGATTAAAAGTGGAATTTCTAAGTCTGATAAAATAAAAGTTTGGAATCAAATTCAAGGCGTTCCAAATTATGCACAAAATAATTAATTTATCTGTAACACTTTACTCGTTACGTAGACCAATATTTTACCTATGAAAAAAGTAATTTTTATACTATTAGTTTTATTAACTATCAAAATTCAAGCTCAAGACCATAAATGGACACTGAGAGCCTGTGTTGATTACGCCATTGAAAACAATATTTCTATCAAGCAAAGTGAGTTAGATTTAAAAACATCTGAATTCAACAAAAAAGATGCCATAGGTAATTTTTTACCATCCTTAAATGGGTCTGTAAATCATTCTTGGAGTATTGGACTTGGACAAGATCCAGTTACATTTAATGCTGTAAACTCAACAACAAAAAATCTTTCAGGAGGTATTAGTTCAAGTTTAGACATCTATAAAGGACTTCAAAATATCAACCAATTACAACGTTCTAAATTACAGTTATTGGCATCTCAGTATCAATTGGATGATATGAAAGATAATATTTCTCTTTCTGTAGCAAATTCCTTTCTTCAAATATTATTCAATAAAGAACAATACAAGGTTTTATTGACCCAACATGAGATTTCTCAAGAAGAGTTAAGCAGAACCGAAGAACTTGTAAATGCAGGATCCTTGCCAAAAGGAGATTTATTAGAAATTCAAGCTACTTTAGCATCACAAGAACAGCAATTGGTAAATGCCCAAAATGCTATTTTTCTATCTAAAATTCAATTAGCTCAAATATTATTAATTAAAGATTATAAGAATTTTGATATTGTAGATACAGAATATGATGTTCCAAATACATTTATCCTAAATGAATCTCCAGAGGCCATTATAAATAAAGCTAAAGAAACTCGATACAATATTAAAATAGCTGAAAACAACACTAAAATTGCCAACTATAATTTAAAAATAGCTAGAGGTGCTTTACAACCATCAATAAGTGGTTCTTATAATTTTGGAACTAATTATTTTACATCTCAGTTATTTGATACACCAGATTTTGAAACTCAAATCTCTGATAATAAAAGTCATAATTTTTCTTTACGCCTTAATATTCCTATCTTTAATGGGTTTTCTAGCAGAAATAATGTAAAAAGAAGTCAAGTAGATTTTGATCGTTCTAAATACCAATTGGAGCAAGCAAATTTAGATTTAGAAACAAACGTATATCAAGCTTATAACGATGCTAAAGGTGCTTTAAAAGCCTATGAAGCCGCACAAAAAACATTGAATGCCAGACAAGAAGCGTACAATTATTCGAAAGAGCGCTATAATGTTGGTTTGTTAAATGCTTTTGATTACAACCAATCGCAAAGCAGATTTGAACAAGCACAAAGCGATGTTGTTCGAACCAAATATGATTATATATTTAAACTTAAAGTGTTAGAATTCTATTTTGGAGTTCCTATTACCGATATAAATTAATTAAAATGAGTAAAAAATCACTTATCGTTATAATATCAATTACCCTAGTTTTGCTGATTGTTTTAATTGGAGGTAAAAAAGCTGGATGGTTTGGTAAAAGTGGTAATTTTAAAGAAATTGAAACCCAGAAAATTACAAGGTTGGATATTGTTGAAACCGTATCTGCAACTGGAAAAATTCAGCCAGAGGTTGAGGTTAAAATCTCGAGTGAAGTTTCTGGTGAAATTATTGAGCTTCCAATAATTGAAGGCCAACAAGTAAAAAAGGGAGATTTATTGGTTCGTATCAATCCAGATATTTATCAATCCAGTTTAAATCGCTCTCAGGCATCGCTTCAAAATGTAAAAGCAAATTTAAATCAAGCCGAAGCCACTTTAAAAGAAGCAAAAGCTAGTTATGAACGTAATAAACAGCTCTTTGAAAAAGGTATTATTTCAAAAGCAGATTGGGATAAAGCCATTTCTTCTTATGAAATTGCCCAAGCAAACAAAGAATCTGCTTATTATGGCGTTAAAAGCGCAGGCGCAACGGTTAACGAAGCTTTAGATAATTTAAACAGAACCACCATTTATGCTCCCATAGACGGCACGATTTCAAAACTGGATGTGGAGTTAGGTGAGCGTGTTGTTGGAACACAACAAATGGCTGGTACCGAAATTATGCGTGTTGCCAATTTGGCCAGTATGGAAGTTGAAGTGGATGTTAATGAAAATGATATTGTTAAAGTAACCATCGGAGATTCAACCATAGTAGAGGTTGATGCCTATTTAAAGAAAGAATTTAAAGGTGTTGTTACAGAAATCTCAAATTCGGCAGATGGTATTTTAACAGCAGATCAAGTCACAAATTTTAAAGTTAAAGTTAGCATATCTGAAGCATCTTATAAAGATTTGGTTGAAGGCAAACCAGAATATTATTCTCCGTTTAGACCAGGAATGACCGCAACAGTTGATATTATTACAGACCAGCGTAAAAGCGCTATCAATGTTCCCATAAGTGCCATTACCATTAAGACAGATACAACAACTACCAAGCAAAATGCAAAAAGTGATATTGCTATTAATAATGATGAAAAATTTGAATGTGTCTTTGTTAAAAATGGCGATACGGCTGAGCTACGAGTTGTAAAAACAGGCATTCAAGATGATTCAAATATTGAAATTATTTCAGGTTTAGAAGAAGGTGAAGACGTTATTATTGGGCCTTACAATGTGGTAACAAAAACACTTAAAAATGGTGATAAAGTAGAAATTAAGGCTCCAACAAACGAAGAAAATTCCGATAACGAATAAACCCTTTTAATTTTGGCCTTAATACTAAGTATAGAGACGTCAACAACCAATTGTTCTATTTCACTTTCAAAAGAAGGAAAAACGGTTGTTTTAAAAGAAGACTACGACCTGAATTATTCTCATGCCGAACGACTTCATGTTTACATAGATGCCGTTTTAAAAGAAGCAGGAATTTTACCGCTACATTTGGATGCCATTGCCATAAGCAAAGGCCCAGGTTCTTACACGGGTCTACGTATTGGTGTTTCTGCAGCAAAAGGGCTTTGTTTTGCTTTAAATAAGCCATTAATTTCAATTGCTACGTTAGAGTCTTTAGCGCATCAGGTTAACAATGCTAACGGACTTATTGTTGCTATGTTAGATGCCAGACGCATGGAAGTTTATTCGGCTATTTTTAATTCAAAGTATCATCAAATTAGGGAAACCCAAGCAGAAATTTTAAACGAGGCTTCGTTTCATTTCTACTTAGAACAAAATAAGGTCTATTTTATAGGAAATGGTGTTGAAAAAACGAAAGTTTTAATCTCTCATCCCAATGCTATTTTTATTGAAGACAAATTGCCTTCAGCTAATGACATGAGTTTATTGGCTTATGATAAGTTCAAAACAAACCACTTTGAAGATGTCGCTTATTTTGAACCTTATTATTTAAAAGACTTTGTGGCATTAAAGCCAAAAGCCTAAGCTTGTTTTTTTATTTCTACTTGATGAGGATATGGTATTTCTATACCAGCAACATCAAGCGCTTCTTTGGTTTGTTCGGTAATATCAAAATATACATCCCAATAGTCGCCAGAATCACACCAAGGTCTTACTGCAAAATTAATGGAACTATCGGCCAATTCCAGAACATTAACCGTTGGAGCTGGATCTTTTAAAACTTTTGGATGAGATGTTAAAACATTCATCAAAACATCTTTGGTTTTTTTAATATCAGAATCATATCCTACCCCGAACACTAAATCTACACGTCTGGTTCCTTCTGTGGTATAGTTAATGATATTTCCGTTTGATAAAGATCCATTGGGGATAATGATTTCTTTATTGGAAAGCCCGGTAAGTTTGGTTGTGAAAATTTCAATTTCTTTAACTACGCCCATTTCACCTTGTGCTTCAATTAAATCCCCAATTTTAAATGGTTTAAAAATCATGATCAACACACCTCCAGCAAAATTTCCTAAGGAACCTTGAAGCGCTAACCCAATAGCCAAACCAACAGAAGCAAGAATGGCTGCAAATGAGGTGGTTTCAACACCAACTGTTCCTAAAACTACGACAATCAAGACAATTTTTAATATCCAGCTAAGCAAGTTCATTAAAAACTTTTTAAGACTCACATCGTAGTCTCTTTTTTCCATAGCTTTTCTTAAACCTTTCAGAATTATTTTAATGGTCCAAGACCCAATAATCCATATAACAATAGCTGCTATTAGTTTTGGACCAAATGTTGTAATTAATTGATAACCTGTATCGGTCCATCTTTCTAAATCCATAATAGTCATTTTTTCAATAAGTAGTAAAGTTAAAAACTATATAGCACACTCAAAAGGTAATTAGTATAAATTCAATAAAAAGTAGGGTTTCTTAAGGGGACTTCTAAAAATTAACCCATTGTTATATAGTTAATTATGGTTAAATTTAAAGTCAACTTCAAGGCGATAAAGAATGTATAAAACAC
>PFKE01000002.1 GCA_002784145.1 Flavobacteriaceae bacterium CG_4_10_14_3_um_filter_33_47
AAACCCTGATGAATCAATAGAGCGTTGGTGCTTTCCATATTGGACAATACCACCAATTGTTCAATAGTAGCCGTATCGCGTATATTACCTTTTTCGTTGGGGTTTTCGTCTCGCCATTGCTTAGCTGTTTTACCAAATAGGGCTACATTGAGTACATCGGCTTCGTTAGCATAGATGATTGCAGCTTGTTGTTTATTGATTGCAGTTGGGATAAGATTTTCTTTAATGGCATCGGTGTGAATGAGATAATTCACTTTTGTAAGGTGGCGCTGGTAATTCCATTCGAGTTTAAGTCGGTCGCTTTCCTCATTTTTTAGGCGTTGGAATTCTTTGATGATGTACAATTTGAACTCAATAGAAATCCAGGAAGCGAACTCAAAGGCAATATCTTTATGGGCAAAAGTGCCACCATATCTACCGGCTTTGGAAATAATCCCAATAGCATTGGTGCTTTCAATCCAGCGTTTGGGTGTAAGTACAAAGCTATTGAGACCAGCTTGTTTTCTAAACCCCTCGAATTCGAGGGGTTTAAAATTAGGGTTATACATTTGCTCCCAAAAGCCTAATAATTCTATGGTATTTCTGTTTCGCAACCAATTTTGAATGATGCTGTCAGTGTGCATAGCATCTTTGTATCGTGCGATATCTGTCAGCGAAATATAATCATCACCCTTGCCTTTAAAGAAGGTAATTTCAGTGCCTTTTACTTCTATCTTTTTGTTCTTTGCCATAATTATTGTTTTACTCTGCGGGAAAAATGGCTTTAACGTCATTAAATGATTTTAAACTGGCTTGGTGTTTTTCCCAATCTTCTTGTTTGACGTAAATGGCTGTGTATGTTTTATCGTTTTGTTGTTCATTTACATCTGTACACCATTGAGCCAATCGCCTTACTTTTCTTATATCGTCTAAATCTTCACGTCCTTTGGTTTCCACTATAAAAACGTTTTTGTCGTTTGTCTTTACAAAAAAGTCTGGAAAGTATTCTCTAATGTTTCCATCTTCTGCCTGATATTCAATTTTGAAATTTACACCACCGTCTCCCATTGTGTTTTTGGCAAAAGAAACTACATCTGCGAAACGATTTTCACAATAAGAAGCAAACTCCAATTCAAAAGGATTGTCGCCTATTACTTTGTTGAAAATGGATTTTTTAGGGATTAAGAAAGGTTGCTCGTCTGTAACTTTTGGGCGAACTGTTTTTAGCGAAATGTAATTTTTAATTTCTGCCGTTCCGCTATCCGTTACTGTAAGCTCGTTAATGGCGTTTTTGAAAACAGTATAAAGAATTGCTTTGGGTTGTGCTTCGGAAAGGTTACGAATGGATTGGGCATCTGATAAGTCAACCGATTTTCCGAATAGTTGGTGTTGAATAAAACTTTCTACTTTGGGATATAAGATGTTGAAACCACTTACCAAACGGCTTTCTTTTAAAATGGCTTGCGTAAAAAAGCTGATTACGTTTCTGTAATCTGCAATGCTGTCTTTAAATATGGTTGTGTGAGAGATTTTATCTTCAATATCTTTAAACACGATTTCTTTCAATTCTTCTGAATTAAAGGTTTTGAAAGGTGATTTTTCAAATTTCAATTTCGAAATATCCAAGTCTTCCAAATTCTTGTACTCCCTGTAAATTCTTGGGGTCATTTGCGGAATAGGTATGTCCAATTCATCTAAATCCTTGTTCGGATTTTCTTTGTCCACTTCCACAATGATAAGGTTTTTACCACGCTTTCCCTTTCCCATTGGCGAGTATTGGAATTCAACACCTTCTGTTTTTAGGGATTCTACAAACTCGATAAATGCAGGTGTGCCAATAACCGATAATGTTTCGTGAACATCTAACGAGAACATTTTACGCAAACCACGTCCGATAGATTGCTCGGGTAAAATTTTAGAATCGGCATTGAAAGGGCGAAGCCCTACAATAGTGGTTACATTTTTTACGTCCCAACCTTCACGAAGCATTAAAACCGAGCAAATGGCTTTATAAGGTGAATCGTCTTTGTCCACATCATCAGCCGCTTTTCTCAAAACATCCAATTCATCTTTGGCTTTTTTGCTTGATGATTCTGAAATTTCTCCTTTACTGTTGGTATGAATACTCAACACTGCGTTTTTTAGCAATGGATAGGTGCGTTCTAAATATTCTGCAATCGCATCAGATTCTTTGGTGGTCATTGCCATAATGAAAAGCAAAGGCGTTTTTTGGCTCTTTAGTTCTTCGTATTGCTTTTCCCATTCAATGTAGCCCAAATGAATAAAGTCTTTGTAACGTTCTACTACGTCATCAGATGGCTTCTCTTCTAATTTATGTCTTGATGTTTCGTCAGGTAAAACGGGCGATTTCACTACATTTTGTTGAATTGCTTCAACTAAAGGATAATCGCAAATGGTCTGAACGAAAATTGCTCCGTTGTTGTGTTTTGGCGTTGCAGTTACATCACATTGCAAGCCAATATGTTTGCCTGTTTTTAGCTTTAATTTGTTGCTAATGTCTTCAATGCTTTTAAACCAAGCCAAAGATGGGTCGTGAATGTGATGTGCTTCGTCATTGAGAATAACCAAGTCTTTAATTTTATCGCTTCTCAATACTTTACCAAGGTCAAGGCCTTTAGAAGTGTCGGCATCTGGTTTGGGTTTTTTACCCAAAAACATTTCTTCTACACTTGGCTCTGCATCTTCATTCAAGAATACTCTATGAATGTTTGTCAAAAAGATATTTCCTGAATCCGTTATAGGTTTCAGTTCGTCTTGAATGTGTAATGTCAGTTGAAAGTCATTGAGCCAATCACGGTCTGCCCAACCGTTTTCTGGAATAAAAGGGTCTTCAAAGAAGTATTTAAGTCCGTCAAAATCTTTTCTAATTCTGTTAAGAACAATGATGTTGGGTGCAATAACCAAGAAGTTTTTTGACAAACCTGTGTCTGCTTCATATTTGGCATTGAAGTACGACCAAGCCAACACCAAGCCTAAAACTTTGGTTTTTCCCGTTCCTGTTGCCATTTTAATTACATAGCGTGTCCAATTTTCGTCAAACATACCTGTACTGACACGACCCGAACAGTCAAATTTCAGTAACTCGTATTTGTCCTTGGCTTTGGCTATTTCATACAAGTAAATTACAGACTCTACAGATTCTCTTTGAGAAAAATAGAAACTAAATTTTTGTCCGTTTTCGTTGGTGTGTTCTCTGTTAAACCAATGATTTAAAAGTGCTTTTGTAGTTTCTGTCGCTCCTTCATAATCGCTGTTTCTCCATTCTTCAACTGCTTTTCTGACCTTATGTACAAGCGGTGCAAGAAGCATTTCGTATTTATTCTTGAAAGCATCAAGTTGAGCTTGTCCTGGTGCCCATCTTTTGTCGGGCGTTAAAATCTCAAAAGGTTTATTATTCATCTATGTTTTTTCTATTCGTCTCAAATTTACTTTTTAAAGTCTGTTTCTCTGTCCGAGCGTTGGCAAAAAACAGCTCTTTTGGTTTTTCAGCTTTGGATATTAGCGTTGGCAAAAACCAAATGTGCTGTTTGTGCGGTGGCTTTCTTTGTATGTTGGCCAACTCGTTATATGAGGAACTAATGTAATTATTATCTCCTAAATTTAGAGAATAACAGTAACTTTTGTTTCCTAATCTATTCCGTAAAACTCAAGCTATCGCCAACTTGTATCTGCCATTTTTCAATCAGTCCTGCATTAATTTCTAATACATATTTTGCAGGAACATTTGAAGGCAAAGAGTTCTCATCTAAAGGTTTGGCATTTTTTTGAAAGCTCACAATGTTTTTATTGGCGCCAATAAAAATTAAATCTAATGGTATTTTTGTGTTTTTCATATAAAAAAAGCGTTCTCTAGCATCGTCAAAAACAAATAGCATGCCTTGAGAATCCTTCAATGAATTTCTATACATTAAACCTGTTTGAATTTCGTACTCATTATTGGCTATCTCAATATCAAAGGTTACTTGAGTAGAATCTGATGTTGTTTTATAAACATTAAGCGTACCTTCTTTTTTAAAAGAGATTTCTGCAGGCTTAACCGTGGTTTTTTTCTCGTTACAAGATGCAGCACTTAATATAATGGCTGATAAAACAAAGACTTTAAATAGACCAACAAATTTAACCCACATGTTATGTTACTACTTTTTTGGGTTTGTAAATAAACATAAAATAGATGCCCATTAAAACAAAAGGAATGCTCAACCATTGGCCGGTATTCAACCCAAACCAGTTAATATATTCATCACCTTGAGGTTCTTTTACAAATTCCACAAAGAATCTAATGGTCCATAACAGTACTAAAAACAAGCCAAATAAAAATCCTGTCCGATCTTTTTTGGTGGTTTTAGTGTAGAAAAACCATAAAATTAAAAACACAAAAATATAACAAAACGATTCGTATAATTGTGCTGGATGACGGTAGGGAACAGCTTCCAAAAGGTTTTGAAACTGCGGATTATCGGTAACAGCATCGTAGGCTTTCTGAACATTTTTGATACCTGTAAGTTTTACAATTTCGCTCTTATAATAAAAATCCTGAATGAAACGAACCCCAAAATTGGATTCGGTTACTTTTCCAATGATTTCAGAGTTTATAAAATTTCCAATTCTAATAAAAACCGCTCCAGAAGCAACCGAAATAACAACACGGTCCAATATCCATAACATAGATTTGTAGGTGTATTTTTTTCGATATAAATACATGCCTATAATAATACCAATGGCAGCACCATGACTTGCCAGCCCTTGAAAACCTGTGAGCTCAAACGTTGGCTTGGTTCTTATAGGAAGAAAAATGCTTAAAAAATCTTGTGATATTAATTCAGATTGGTAAAATAAAACATGACCTAAACGCGCACCAATCATGGTAGCTAAAACGGTGTAAATAAATAACGGATCTAAATAGTCTAATGAAACTTTTTCTTTGGTAAAAATACGTTTCATAATGTACCAGCCTAACATAAAAGCCACAATCCACATAACACTGTAAAAGTGAAGTTTAAAATTTCCTATAATATCGATTCCAGTTATTGGATTCCAGTCAAATTTTAATGCGTACATAGGTTCTGTTTTTATAAGGTAAATATAAAGGTTTGATAGAACTTTTAGAATGTTTCTTTTGAATAATTACAAGTAAAAATTGCTTTTTATAAAACAAGGTTGGTGATTTTAAACTAACATTATTTGGTCAATTCTAAAATTTCAACTTCAAAAATAAGGTTTGCTTTTGGAGGTATAAACGTATTACCCGTTTCGCCATAAGCCAAATAAAATGGAATGAAAATCGTTGCTTTGTCTCCAACTTGTAATTGTTTAAGGCCTTCTTTTAGACCGGCTACCATCTTGGCATTCGGACTTAAATCTGCTTTTATGGGTTGGTAGGTATTGTTTTCGTTTTGATCAGCATCAACTGCGTTTAAAGCTTTAGCTATTTCTTCTTTAGAGGTTTGTAATAATTTTCCATCATCAAAATAAACCGCATAATGCATTAAAATTTTTGAAGTTTCTTTTAATTTCTTTCCATCGCCTTTTGTTGTTATAAAGTATTGCAAACCAGAAGGTAATAGGGTTGAATTTTTTTGTTGTGAATTAAATTTTTCTTTAGTTGCTTTTAAAAGGGCTTGCTCCTGTTTTTTTCGTTTCTTTTCAAGACGTTCTAATTCTGCAAAATGATTCATAAAAACATTGGCTGCATCAAAAGCATTGGCCTTAATTCCAATTTTAATAATAGTCACTTTTTTTAAGATGACATCTTCTAAAGGTTTTTGATTTTCCTTAGAAGTTTTAACATTAGAAATTGAGTCAAGCACATCAAAACCTGAAATTAACTCTCCAAAAATAGTGTGAATGTTATCTAAATTGGAATTTGCCGTTTCCGTAAAATAGAATTGGCTTCCATTGGTATTGGGTCCTGGATTTGCCATACCTAAAACACCTGGCTTATCATGTTTTAGGTCGGTAATAAATTCATCGTCAAATCGATAGCCTGGATTTCCATAACTGGTGCCTGTAGGATCTCCACCTTGAATCATAAAACTATCAACAACTCTATGGAAAATAGTGCCATCATAAAATTTTTTGCCTCGGTAAATACTGTCCACCAATTTGTTGGTTCCATCCGCTAGCGATATGAAATTTGCAACCGTATAGGGTGTTTTTTGATAATGAAGCTTTGCAAGCATGATGCCTTTTGAGGTAATAAATTCAGCATAAATGCCTTCACCCAGTTCTGGATATTTATTTTGGCATGAAAAGACTAATAACAAAAAGCCAAACAGAAAAACTATAGGTATGTCTTTTAAAAACCTCATTTAAAAGGGTTTATTTTTCGCTGATAGAATTTACAGTAACTTCACAAACTAGAGGCATGTTTGAGCCAATTTTATTCTCGTCACCATAATAACCGAAAGCTTTTTGAGAGGGAAATAAAAATGTTACGGTTTCTCCTTTTTTCATAAGTTTTAACCCTTCACGCAGCCCTGTAAAAAGTTCTTCTTGATCCATGGCGTAGGATTGGGTTTTAATATCTTCTTTTGAATAGATGACATGGCCGTTTAAAGATTTAACATCATAATTGAAGTTTATAATGTTGCCGAAAGATGGAGTTTTTAACGAATCGACGTAGGACTTTGTATTGTAATAATACCAAAATCCGCTTTGAGATGCGATGTAATCAATATTTTTATCGGTCAGAAACTTTTCAATGCTTGCCTCTTCTTTGGCATTCAATTTTTTGTTTCGTTCCACAGAAGCATCAATAAATGAGGCCGTTTTTACTGAAATAGGTTTTCTGGCTTCAGGTGACTTGCAACTTAAAAATACAAGAATCACCAAGGTTGCATAAAGTATTTTATTCATCATTCAGGGCGTTTGAATAGTTGGGTAATATACTAATAAATTTTTTAATGGTTTCATTTAAAGATAATTCGCTAATGCCACCAGCGGCATTTATATGTCCGCCACCATTAAAATAGGCCCTTGAAAAATCGTTTACTGAAAAACTTCCTTTAGATCTGAAGGATATCTTAATGATGCCTTCTTGTTTGTTTTCAATAAAGATTGCCGCAAAAACGATGTTTTCTAATGATAAACCATAATTTACAAAACCTTCAGTATCGCCTTTTTTGAAATGGTACTTGTTTAGTTCATCTTGAGATAAGGATATGTAGGCTGTTTTCAACTCTGGAATAACCTTTAAATTGCTAAGAGCACAACCTAATAGTTGTAACCTTTCATGGCTATTGGTATCATAAACCTGATTGTGTATAAAAGTATTATTGGCGCCTTTTTCTATTAAATCGGCAATAATTCTGTGGGTTGTACTTGTGGTACTTGGAAACCGGAATGAGCCAGTATCTGTCATGATGCCTAAATACAGGCAGGTTGCAATGTCTGAATCTATCAAAGAATGGTCTTCAAGCATGGTTATAAAATCATAAACCATTTCACACGTAGAGCTCTTACTAACATCAGAAAAGATATAGGATGCATAATTATGAGGTTCTTGATGGTGATCAATTAAAATTTTGATAGCCTTGCTTTGTTCCAAATTAGATTCCATGCCACCTGTTCTATGCAAAGCATTAAAATCTAAAGTAAAAATAATATCAGCATCGGCAATCAATTTATGGCACATTTCTGTGTCGCTATCATATTTTAAAACCGTGTTGTCTCCAGGAATCCATTTTAAAAAAGCAGGATAATCATTTGGGGAAATAACCTTGGCATTATGATGGTATTTTTTAAGATAATGGTATAAACCTAAGGTAGAGCCCATAGCATCGCCATCTGGGTTTTTATGTGGGACAATCACAATGTTTTTTTGGGTTAAAAAAAGTTGCTTTATGCCTGAAATATCTTGCTTGTTCATAGTTTACGAATATACAATTTAATAACAAATCGTTTGAAATCATTTAGTGTTTTTTGAATTATATTTGATGAAAATTATTTACAAATGAAAATATTTATACAAGTTTTATGGGTGGTAAGTTGTATGTTTTTACATAATTGTAAAAGTACAAATAAGGTTTTAGATAATGATTTTAGACTAAATAAAGATACCATAGAATACGATTATACGATTGCTTTTGGGTCTTGTAACAAACAAGATGTCCCCAATTTATTATGGACTTCCATTTTAAAACACAATCCTAACCTATGGATTTGGGGTGGTGATAATATTTATTCTGATACCGATAATATGACGAAAATGAAGTTGGACTATAATCAACAGTTATCGGATAAGAATTATAAAAAGCTTATAGAATCTGCAAAAATTTTAGGAACTTGGGATGACCATGATTATGGTTTAAATGATGGCGGTTTAGAATTTGTAAAAAAGAAGGAAAGTCAACAGCAGTTTTTAGATTTTATAGGTGTTTCTCCAACAGACAAAAGGCGAAGACAATCAGGCGTTTATCACTCAGAAATTATTCACCATAAAAAGGGGACTATTAACATTATAATATTAGATACCCGATATTTTAGAAGCTCTTTAACGGATGATGATGAAACTAAAAAACGATATAAACCTAACAAGTATGGTGTAGGTACGGTTTTAGGAGAACAGCAATGGGTTTGGTTAGAGGAAAATCTAAAAACCTCAAAGGCAGATTTCAATATTATTGTAAGTAGCATTCAGTTTTTATCTAAAGAGCATGGTTTTGAAACTTGGGGTAATTTTCCACATGAAGTAGATCGATTAACAACACTAATCTCAGAATCTAAAGCAAAAGGGGTTTTGTTGCTTTCGGGAGATCGTCATATTTCAGAATTTTCTAAAATGGACATTAAAGGAATGGATTACCCGTTGGTAGATTTTACTTCAAGTGGATTAACGCACTCTTACACCAATTATTCAGGTGAACTTAATTCATATAGAGTTGGTAAAGTTATTTCTGAGATAAGTTTTGGACTCCTACATTTTAATTTTAAAAAAAGAGAAATTATCATGCAAATGAGAGGTATGAATGATGTTAAACTTCAAGAGTTAATTCAAACATATTGAAGTTTGCCGTTTCTTTAAAATATATTACTTTTGAATGATATTAAAAAATTTAAAATGGCAACAAATAGAACATTTACCATGCTTAAGCCAGATGCGGTTGAAAAAGGACACATTGGCGCAATATTAGAAAAAATTTCAGCTTCAGGATTTAGAATTGTAGCCATGAAATTAACTCAAATGACTAATAAAGATGCTGAAACATTTTATGCTATCCACAAAGAGCGCGCTTTTTTTGGAGAATTAGTGGAATATATGACCAGAGGTCCTATTGTAGCTGCTATATTAGAAAAAGATAATGCTGTGGAAGATTTTAGAACTCTTATTGGTGCAACCAATCCTGCTGATGCTGCAGAAGGAACCATCCGTAAATTATTTGCAAATTCAATAAGTGAAAACGCTGTTCATGGAAGTGATAGCGATGAAAACGCTGCTATTGAAAGTGCTTTTCATTTCTCAGGAAGAGAGATGTTTTAATTGATTTTTATGAGAATATATAGAAGCTTGTTACTTGGTAATAAGCTCTTTTTATGCAAAAAGGAACCCATTGAAGTTAACAAAAAAAGCCTATCAAATTTTGATAGGCTTTAACTTGTAACATGTTAAAGTATATATTAGATTACTTTTACGTTTACTGCGTTCAGTCCTTTTTTACCATCTTGTAAATCGAATTCTACTGCATCACCTTCACGAATTTCATCGATTAATCCAGAAATGTGTACAAAATGTTCTTTGTTGTTGCCATCTTCAATAATGAATCCAAAACCTTTTGAATCGTTGAAGAATTTTACTGTACCTTTACTCATTGTTTAAATATTATAAAAATTAAGTTACAAAGATAAACTAATTATTAAAATAATTACCATAATTGAATTTTTATTTTTAATTGTAATTATCGTAGTATCAGTTTTTTAATTAAATCCTTTCCTAATTCTTCATTTAGCAGGTTTATTATTTTTTCTTTCCCATAACTTAATTCTTCCCTTAAAACACTGGAACTAAGTTGCACATATAGCGTATTTCTTTCTAATTGTACAGAAGTAGTGTAGTGGTTTACGCCATTTCCCATAAGTTTTTCCCAGGCATCGGCAACATTAACTTTGTTTAAACCAGTTTCCAGTTTATTGGTTTCAACAAATTCTTTCAAGGCATCGGCTATGCTTATATGGTCATTATTACGTTTTGACATTAGTCTAAATTTAAAGGCTTGTAGGGTTTATAAATATAAATATTCTTTTCCTCATTTATTATTTTTAATTCAGTTTTTGAGGCTAATAAAATAGTTTCTTTCCAGTTTGAAAAATTTGTGTGGTAATAAATATTTAAACTATCATGTTCTATTTTAAGTTTGAAAAATTCTACATCATCAGAGGCTTCAAAGGTATTGTTTAATGCTGGTTTTAATTTTTTTCTAAAACCCGTTAGGCTATCTGTTAGCTTAAAATAGTCAATAAATTCATTGTAAGAATAATTGTGCTCTTCACCAGATGCAAGGATAACTTTTTCAATTTCCCAATAACCATCAAGATACTGAATGTATGGTTCAGGATTTTTTGAACAGTTTAAGTGGATAAGAATAAAAAAAAAGATAACAAGGCGTTTCATGTTTTAAAGCTTAAAGATTTCATACGATTGGTGTACTTGTTTAATGGCATTTTCGGTTCTGTCGGCATGTGTATCACTTATAAAAATTTGTCCAAAAATTTCATTGTCCACCAGTTTTATAATTTGTGAAACACGTTGTTCATCTAATTTATCAAAAATATCATCTAATAGCAAGATAGGATTATCGCCACTTTGTTTCTTGATGAAATCAAATTGGGCTAGTTTTAGAGCTATTAAAAACGATTTTTGTTGACCTTGGCTGCCAAATTTTTTTATGGGATGTTCCTCTATATTAAAGTGTAAATCATCTTTATGGATACCCACGTTTGTGTATTGCAAGGCTTTATCCTTGTTAATGGTATTCTTTAAAAGTGTGTCAAGTTGGTTCTCAAATAAATCACTTTGGTAAACTAAATTCACGGTTTCATGGCCTTGACTTATCACTTGATATCTTGATTTAAAAATCGGTATAAACTCTTTTAAAAAGGCGTCACGCTTCTTAAAAATTTTAGTACCATAATCTGTTAGCTGAGCGTTGTAAACATCTAAAGTGTCACCATTAAAAGTGTGATTCAACGCAAAGTATTTTAACAGGGTATTTCGTTGGGTAAGTATTTTGTTATAATTGATTAAATCTGTTAAATAAGATTTGTCACTTTGGGAAATGACACTATCTATAAATTTACGTCTGGTATCACTACCTTCAATAATCAAATCCCTGTCTGCTGGTGATATGATAACCAATGGTAAAAACCCAATATGCTCACTGAATTTTTCATAATCTTTTCCATTCCTTTTGATGATTTTTTTTTGTCCTCGCTTTAAACTTATAATGACTTTTTCGGGCTTATCATGTTTTACATAATCGCCATTGACCACAAAAAAGTCAGTATCGTGTTTAATATTTTGAGTAGCCACCGGATTAAAATAACTTTTCCCAAACGATAAATGGTAAATGGCATCCAAAACGTTCGTTTTGCCCATGCCATTATTTCCAACAATACAATTTATTTTTTCATTGAAAATGAATGTTTTACTGTCAAAATTTTTATAGTTGAGTAATGAAAGTGATTTTAAAATCATACAAAAAGTAACTTAAAGTCTTTTTTTAATGGATTTGAGTTTAGTGCCGTACAAATTATTCAAAAATAACAAATAAATAACCTTTTAATTATGAAGAAAAATTATATTTTTGCGACGCATTAATATAGAATATATGGCCACTTATAATAAAAGAGGATACAAACCTAAAAATAAAGAAGAGAAATTACACGATATTGAGACAGGCTCAACAACGGCTGAAGTTTTTAATACCCTTGATGAATCGGCTTCAAAAACAGAAGCTTTTGTTGAGAAAAACCAAAAATTCATATTCATTATTATTGGTATTGTCGCTGCGGTGGTTTTAGGATATTTAGGATATTCTGAGTTTATTGCCAAACCAAAACAAGCGAATGCCATGAACGATATGTTTCAAGCTCAAAAATATTTTGATCAGGCTGTTAATAGTGTAGAAAAAGACTCGTTATTCAATTTAGCATTAAATGGAGGCGAAGGTAAGTTCGGAATGCTTGATATTATCGATGAATACAGCGGAACACCAGCTGCAAATCTAGCAAATTATTATGCGGGTACTTCTTATTTAAAATTGAAAGATTACAAAAATGCGGTCACCTATTTAAGTGCTTTTTCAAGTGATGATGAAATCTTGGCGCCTTTAG
>PFKE01000084.1 GCA_002784145.1 Flavobacteriaceae bacterium CG_4_10_14_3_um_filter_33_47
TTTATAATCATTTTCGCAGCGCTACTTTTAAGCTGCCAAGAAAAACAGCAAACCGCAACCGAAACCGATTGCAAATCAACCTATTTCGATTATTCAAAAAGTGAGGACCAAAAAACCGGAGGTATTAAAATGATTCCTATTACTACACCAAAAGGAACATTTAATGTTTGGACAAAACGAGTTGGAAACAATCCTAAAATAAAAGTTTTGTTGCTTCATGGTGGACCGGGTGGCACCCACGAATTCTTTGAAAATTTTGATGGCTATTTACCTAAAGAAGGTATTGAATACATTTATTATGATCAACTGGATTCCTATTATAGTGATAAGCCAAATGATTCAACTCTTTGGACAACGGAGCATTTTGTTGAAGAAGTTGAGCAAGTCCGTCAAGCATTAAATATGGACAAAAGTAATTTCTACCTTTTTGGTCAATCCTGGGGTGGTATACTTGCCATGGAATACGCATTAAAATACCAAGACCATCTAAAAGGTTTGATCATTTCTAATATGATGGCAAGCATACCTGCTTATGAAAAATATGCTGCTGAAGTATTAGGACCTCAACTGCCACCAGATGTTTACAAAGAGATTAAGGATATGGAGGCTATAGAAGATTTTTCAAACCCAAGATACACGGAATTAGTGAATCAATACTACTATACCAAACACGTGTTACATTTGCCTTTAAATGAATGGCCAGAATTTATCAATCGTGCCTTTTCACACCTCAACCCCAACATTTACATCTACATGCAAGGTTATAGCGAATTTGGTGTGACTGGTAATGCCACTTTAAAAGGATGGGATGTTTCCAACAGACTCAAAGAATTAAGCATCCCTACTTTAATGATTGGTGGAAAATATGATACCATGGATCCAAAATATATGGAATGGATGAGTACAGAAGTACAAAGAGGCCGCAGTGTAACTACCAATGGCGCCCATTGTTCACAATATGACGACCCAGAAACCTATTTTTCAGGATTGATAAAATTTATAAAAGATGTAAACAACAACACATTTTAAATAATTAAATTAGTTAACCAACCAAAACCAACCAATTATGCATTTAAAACAATCTCTCATTATTGCGGTAACACTCGTAATAATTTCTGTAACCGCCTGGGAACTCTTCTGGCGTTCCCAAGGAGTTTATCCAACTTTAGACGACAACGAAGCCCTTTGGGCCAACCAACGAGCCCGAGTAGAAAAAGCCACGAATAATGATATTCTGCTTATGGGATCTTCAAGAGTGCTTTTTGATATGCAATTAGACCAGTGGCAGGAACAAACGGGTATTCGACCTATTCAATTAGCATCTGTTGGAAGTTCGCCGTTACCAATATTTCATGATGTTGTTGAGAATACTAAGTTTAATGGAACCATCTTAGTTGGTGTAACTCCTGGATTATTTTTTTCAACAACAAATCCCGATGCACAACCTTGGCAATGGCCACAATCTAAAGTCGATTTTTATAAAAAAAGAACCTATGCCCAGATGTCCAATCACTTATTATCAATACCGCTTCAAAAAAATTTGGCTTTTATAAGTGAAGACCAAGGGGTTGATGGTGTAAAATTAAAAGAATTATTAGGAAAAATTTCCATTGGAAATAGAGTCGTTGATTCTATGCCACCTTTTCATGCATTTGGTGAAATTGCATTGGATAGAAATTTAAAAATGAAACAAATTACAGTTACTGATACTGCTTATGCAAATTCTGTCATTAAAGTATGGCGGTTTTTTATGAAAGCGGCTGCTAGTGGTCCGCCACCTGATAAGGCATCAACTATGGCTTTCTTTTTAAAAGACCTTAAAAAGTTTAAAGCTCGTGGCGGACAAGTTATTTTAGTAAGATGTCCATCAAGTGGTAGTCTTAGATTTGGAGAAAATATGGGAGTTCCCAGAGCAAATTTTTGGGATGATTTAGTAAAACAATCTCATGTAAAAGCCTATCATTTTGAGGATTATGAGTCCTTTAAAAATCTTAAATGTCCTGAAGAATCACATCTTTCTGGTAAAGATGCAGCCTATTTCACAACAGAAATCGTAAAAATCATGAAAGCCGATGGCGCATTGTCTAACTCTAAAAACAACTAAATATGTTATTCAACTCCTTAAGTTTCGTGGTGTTTTTAGTGATTGTTTTGGCACTGTATTATTCAAAACTTTTTAATTGGACCAGTAAAAAACGTATGTTGCTTTTTGCCAGTTATGTGTTTTATGGATTGTGGAATCCACCTTTGGTGATCTTACTTTGGATATCAACCATGGTAGATTGGGTTGCTGGAAAAAAACTAGCCGTTGAAGACAACCAAAAAAGGCGTAAGCTATGGCTTATGTTGAGTATGTTTGTAAATCTAGGATTTCTGGCATTCTTCAAATACCGCGATTTTCTGCTGGACAATTTCACAACTGTTGTAAACACTTATGGGTATGGTTATCAAACCCAGCCTATGGATATCATTCTTCCAATGGGAATATCGTTCTACACTTTCCAGACCATGTCCTACACCATCGACATGTATTTAAGACGCACCGAACGCGCCAAAACCTTTTTGGATTTTGCCTTGTATGTCACGTTCTTCCCACAATTGGTTGCTGGTCCTATTGTAAGAGCTCAGGATTTAATTTCACAATTTTATGAAGAAAAAAGAGCCACAGTCAATCAGTTTATCTGGGGTATATTTTTGTTGACTTTAGGCCTTTTTCAAAAAGTAGTGATGGCAGACACCTTACTTTCTGATGCTGTTGATACGGTTTATGGATCTGATAAAATTTTAAACTTTTGGGATGCTTGGATGGGCACTTTAGCCTTTTCTGGTCAGATATTTTTTGATTTTGCTGGTTACTCAACCTGTGCCATTGGCATTGCTTTAATGTTGGGCATTATCTTACCAGATAACTTTAAATATCCTTATGGATCCTTAGGTTTTTCAGATTTATGGAAACGTTGGCATATAACCTTATCCTCTTGGTTAAGAGATTATTTGTACATTCCTTTAGGTGGCAACAAACATGGTGTGGTTAGAATGTATGCCGCACTTATGATTACTATGTTATTGGGTGGCCTTTGGCATGGCGCTGCATGGACCTTTATTGTCTGGGGCGGTTTACATGGTTCGTATCTTATTTTAGAACGGTTACAGCGTCAATATTTACCTTTTAAAATAACCAAATGGAACGGCATGTTTCTGGCATTTACAACCTTTACTTGCGTTAACATTACCTGGGTATTTTTTAGAGCAAAAGAATTTAAAACCGCCTGGAATATGATTACGTCCATGTTTTATTTAAATCCTGAGGGAGAAAAAGTTCTCACCTCTTTTGACATTTTAAAAGTTGGGATGGTTATTGGCTTGCTTTTTATCTGTCATTGGTTTATGCGAAATACGTCTGTTGAAGCCGTTTCAAAAAGACTTTCCCCTATAGTCTTAGCGGTAGTTTGGGCTGTTATGTTTTTCCTTGTGGTTATTTCTCAAGGCAGCGGAGAACAGTTTATCTATTTTCAGTTTTAATTAATTAAAAAATTAGCTTTTTATGAATAAGGGAAAGTCAACTAGAATAGAATCCATTGATATTTTAAGAGGTTTGGTAATGATTATTATGGCTCTCGACCATACACGAGATTATTTTTACTACGGTTCGTTTTTAGGAAATCCAACCGATTTGGAAACAACCACACCCATACTTTTCTTTACCCGGTTTATAACCCATTTTTGTGCCCCTGTTTTTATTTTTCTGGCTGGAACATCGGCTTTTCTCTATGGAAGCAAAAAACCCAAACCAGAACTATTTAAATTTTTATTTACACGTGGACTTTGGCTTATCTTTTTAGAAATTGCTCTGAACAACCTTATTTGGATTTTTGACTTATTTCATGATAAATTAATTCTACAAGTTATCTGGGCCATTGGTTTTAGCATGATTTGCTTGTCCTTTTTAGTGTACCTGCCAAAAAAAGCAATCCTGCTTATTGGGTTTGTTTTGGTGGCAGGTCATAATTTATTGGATGGCATTGTCATGGAAGGTAAAAATTTCACCTCAGTTATCTGGTATTTACTACATCAACAGCAGCGCATCTTAAACTTTGGGCCATTTGATCTAGCCGTTTTTCATTATCCTGTAATACCTTGGATTGGCTTAATGGCGCTTGGCTATTGCTTTGGCACCTTTTACAAAGAGGAATTTGATGTTTCAATAAGAAAAAAATGGTTGTTAATTTTAGGCTTTGGTGCCATGGCATTATTTTTCATTTTAAGAGGCATAAATATTTATGGAAATCTGATCCCTTGGTCTTTTCAAAAAAATACTACGTTTACAATATTGTCATTTTTTAACGTTACAAAATATCCACCTTCTTTGAGCTATTTGCTCATAACCATGGGGCCATCATTATTGTTTTTATATGCTGTAGAAAACTATAAAAATAGGGCTACCCAATTCCTATTAGTGTTTGGCAGAGTGCCTCTTTACTTTTATTTTATACATGTCCTTTTAATTCATTTTTTAGCCATCGTTGGCATACTTATTTTTGGAGGAAATTGGCAGGATATGATTTTTATTGGACCTGATTTTTCAGCAAATTTACTTCAATATGGCTACTCTATAGGGGTTGTTTACCTAGTATGGATTGCTGTTATTCTCCTACTTTATCCCTCCTGTAAAAAATATATGCTCTATAAAGCAACCCATAAAGATAAGTGGTGGTTAAGCTACTTGTAAATTTTAAAAAATGACAAAGATTAGCCATTAACTTAATTTAAAAAATACTGAATATATAACCAACACCTATAACATGATTCAACCAATAAAAACAGAAAACAGAATTTTTTACCTTGATATTTTAAGAGGCATTGCCATCTTTTTTATTTTCTCTGCCAACATTGTTTATTTTTCTGGATACTTTGATTTTCCAAAAGAAGCACGCCTAACTTCTACACTATTTATTTTTGACGACTATTTAGATTTTATACTCTATGCGCTTGTTGATGGAAAATTCTATTCTATTTTCTCATTGCTATTTGGTATTGGTTGTGCCATACAATACCATAATTTAACAAAAAACAACAAACCCTTTGCGCCATTTTTTAGACGAAGAATGTCGTGGCTTTTAGTGTTTGGTTTAATTCATTTATTGCTTTTTTGGGCTGGAGACATCTTAACTTTGTATGCTTTACTTGGTTTTGTTTTGATTGGGTTTGTAAATTTTAGCAATAAAAAGCTATTGTACTTCGCAGGCATTCTAATACTGCTACCTATACTAAACTGGGTAATTATTTACATATTAGGATGGAATTACCCATCATTTTTTTTCTATTTAAATGGACGCTATTTTGAATATTTTAATCTACCGGTCCTTGAATTTGATGGTTTAAAAATGACCGATTTTAAAGCTTGGCTGTTAAACGAGAGCTTACTGGATTTCTTTAAAATGAACATAGGAAATTCATTGATACGAATTGGTGGCATTCTTGATGAAGGCCGTATTTTTAAAGTGCTGGGTATTTTCTTAATAGGGCTCTGGGCCGGACGAAAAATAATTCATGAAAATCTATTAGAAAACACTAATTTTTTAAAAAAAGCAGCTTTTTGGGGATTTTGCATAGGGTTGCCCATCAGTTTATTTAGAGCCTACATTCATTTTTATATAGATAAATCGGCCATTTGGGAATTAACTTATACCATCTCTTATGCCTTTGGAACAGTACCGCTCGCTTTGGGTTATGCCGCTTTGCTGGCCCTCATTTATAAAAAGATGCCATTTTTATTTGGTTTTGCTTTCGTTGGAAAAATGGCACTCTCAAACTATTTATTCCAAACAGCATTAGCAACCATTATTTTTTATGGTATAGGTTTTGGTTTTGCCGGAAAACTTGGTTTCTCAGTAATTTTTGCTATGGCTGTTGTAATTTACAGCGCTCAAGTATTACTCAGTATTTGGTGGTTAAAGCATCATAAATTTGGCCCCATGGAATGGCTATGGAGACAATTGACTTACAGAACATTAACCAATAAAAACAATGGATAGATTAGTTTTTTTTTTGAATAAATTAGGACATGATTAAACTCTTTAGAAACATCAGCCAAAACCTTCTCGTAGGAGGTGAAACTAACAAGTATTTCAAATACGCCATTGGTGAGATCATACATATTGCAATAACTCAAAAATATAACCTAAATTTAAATGCCACGACGTATCCTTCCCCTCTTGGGAGGGGCTAGGGGTGGGTATGCACACGATGAGAAAAATAATACCATATAATCCAGCCCTTGTTGACTTGGCCAAAAAATTGCGCAATAACATGACCTTGGGAGAAATAGCCCTTTGGCGGGAAATAAAGAACAAAAAACTTGGTGTCAGCTTTAGCCGACAAATACCAATTGATGAATATATTGTTGATTTTTATGGCAAAGACTTGCAGTTGGCAATAGAAGTGGATGGTTCAATTCATTTTGAAGATGGGCAGCAAGAAAAGGATACTTATCGCCAAAAACGCTTGGAATCTTTAGGCGTAAATTTCATGCGTTTTAGTGATTTGGATGTAAAAAATAATTTAAGTTTTGTATTGAATCAAATAAAGGAAAAAATCGAAAACCTAAAAAACCCACCCCTAGCCCCTCCCAAGAGGGGAACAGCTCAGTAATTATGATTAAAATATTTAGAAACATTCGTAAAAAACTACTCGAACAGGGTAAAACAGCCAGCTATATCAAATACGCAATTGGCGAAATAATCTTGGTGGTGATTGGTATTTTGATCGCTCTTCAAATTAACAATTGGAATGATACCAGAAAAATTAGAAAATCAGAACAAGAAATCCTGCAAAATTTAAAAAGTGAGTTAATCATTAATAAGATAGCATTAGAAAAAATTTACAACTCACACCTAGATGCTTTTAATTCTGGCATTACCCTATTAAAACTATTCAATACAGATATTTTAACTATGCCTATAAATAAATTAGATTCTATCCTAGCCCAATTTGAAATGAGTAGAACTTTCGAGGTAAGCGATGGTTATATTAAATCATTACTAGCATCCGGAAAAGTTGACTATATTCAAAATTCCGTTCTAAAGACATTTGTTGGTGCTTTTGATGGACAAGTTATTGATGCCACTGAAGAAATTATACCTATGAAAAAATTATTTGAAGACCGTTTATGGCCTTTAATAGATGGCAAAATTAATAGCTCAAACAGGATACGTAACCTTTCTGGTTATTCAAACCTTCCCATTGGTGCCTACACTTCCAATTATACTTGGTTTTTTGAAAATCGTGAAATTGAAGATATTTTAAGTAACATTATGGCCTGGAGATTAGATTTAATGGATGATGAAAAAACCTTTTTAGATAACATTAACAAAATGATAAAAAGTATTGATAACGAACTAAACCAATGATAAAACTCTTTCGCAACATCCATTATCGAAACAAAATTTTACGAAGTAAAATCAAATGTCCAGTGGACATTTGGTTGAGATAGCCGCTTGTGGGAAGGCTCAAACTAACAATATATGCTATGATTAAATTATTTAGAAATATTAGAAAGCAATTGCTTGAACAAGGCAAAACAACCAATTACCTAAAATACGCTATTGGCGAAATTGTATTGGTGGTCATTGGTATTTTGATTGCTTTACAGATTAATAACTGGAATGAAGACAGAAAGGAAAAACATGTTATGAAATTAGCCTTGAACTCGCTAATTGAAGATCTAAAACAAGACTCCATACAATTGAATGCTAATATAAAAAGCATCCAAGAAGACATGCAACGTCTAGATAAATTTAGGGAACGATTATCAAAACCCGAAGCCAACATTGATACTTTAAAACACATAGCACGCTATGAATATCTGCCATTTTTCAACCCTAGTAACGAACTAAATAGAAATACCATTGTCTCTTTATTGAGCACTGGTAATCTAGACTTATTTGATGATGTCATAAAAAATGAAATCTTAAAGCATAATTCCAAACAATTAACCCTTATAAAAGTTATGGATGAAAATGTTCAGATTTTTCTAACAACTCAAAGTACTACAGGCATCATTCCCCAAAGTGAAAACCCAGCTTTAGAAATGGCCGCAATAAAAGGGCCTTTATTAGATGCCTACTGGAATAACCTTAACGATACTGATTTAATAAACAGAATGATGATTACTATATCACAAAAAAAAATGATGCAGTATATTATAGAACTCCAAAAAGAAGACCTATATAAAGAAACGTTGAGAATGATTGATTTGCTTAAAAACTATCAAAACACATTATGATTAAACTCTTTAGAAATATTCGTCAAAACCTTCTCAATGAAGGAAAAACATCCAAGTATTTTAAATATGCCATTGGTGAAATTGTACTTGTGGTAATTGGTATTTTGATTGCTTTACAGATTAATAATTGGAATGAAACAAGAAAGGACAAAAAAAAGGAAATTGTTTTTCTGCAACAAATACACAAAGAGTTTATAGAAAACAAAGCACAGTTTTTAAGTATAAAAGATTTTCACGCAAAATCGCTCAAGAGTTGCAACTGGATGATTGCTCATCAACCCTTTAAAACGGTTCCGATTGACTCTCTTCGGCATCATTCTCTTTGGTCTAGGGTTTCATACACTTTTGATCCTTCACAAAGCAGCGTAAAATCATTAATAAGCACAGGAGCTATCGATCTTATTCAGGATTTGGAGCTTAGGGAAGCACTCATTGGTTGGCAAGATTTGGTTGAGGATTATCTGGAAGAGGAAAAAGAAATGCGGGAATTCACTGTTAGCCATGTTATTACCTTCTCTTTAAACAATTTTAAATTGTACAATGAGGAAGAGCGATTTGACGAAGTACTAAATTTTGACCAAGACCAATTCCACAAATACCTAAACCTTATTGCCAGAAAAAAGAAAATGCTCGAAGAAATTTTAGACGGCTTCTCGGATAAAAAATATGGAGAATCGCAGAGTGAAATTGAAAAGGTAATGATGGCCATGGATTTAATGATTGAACGCACTAACTAGACTTCATTAAATTAGTAAAAAGAACCTATCAATTTAAATTAAAACAGTTTATGATAAAACTCTTTAGAAACATCCATTATCGAAACAAAATTTTACAAAGTAAAATCAAATGACCGGTGGACATTTGGTTGAGATAGCCGCTTGCGGGAAGGCTCAAACTAACAACATATGCTATGATTAAATTATTTAGAAATATTAGAAAGCAATTACTAAACCAAGGCAAAACCACCAATTACCTAAAATACGCCGTTGGTGAAATTGTATTGGTGGTAATTGGTATTTTGATTGCTTTACAGATTAATAATTGGAATCAAAACAGAAATAACACTGCTGAAGAATTAAAAATATTAAAATCATGTAAAACAGGACTAGAAATAGATCTTGAAGATATTGACCATAATATTAAAAGACATAAAAACTCAATTGCATCAACAGATTTGATTTTGCAGATGCTAAAGGACAATAAAAAATATGATGATTCTGTAGCGTATCACTTTAGCAAGATCATGTTGCCTACATTCTTTGTTCATTCTACCAGCGCTTTTGAAACTTTAAAAGCAAAAGGTATTGATATAGTGTCAAATGAAATTTTGAGAAATAAAATAATACAGGTATATGATAATGGTTATACCTTTTTTCTTGAATTTGAGAAAGATCACAATAATCAATACACATGGGGTTTAAATACAATTTTCAATACCCGCTTTGAAGATTCCTTTTATTATGATGTAAGCTCTGCCTCGTTATCGGGAAAAATTATACCACTAAATTTTGATAGTCTAAAAAATGATCAAGAGTTTCTTTACTATTTAAAATCATTGAGAAACAGAAATATTGTGTTTATAAATTTTCAATATAAAAAACTAAGAATTCTGGTTGTTGAACTGATAGCGCTTTTAGATAAAGAAATTAAAAAAATAGAAGCTAGTTAATTATGATAAAACTTTTTCGTAACATCCGTCAAAACCTTCTAGCAGAAGGTAAAACTTCAAAATATTTTAAATACGCCATTGGTGAAATTGTGCTTGTGGTAATAGGTATTCTCATTGCTTTACAAATTAATAATTGGAATGAGAACAAAAAAACAGATTTAAAAATTAAAAACTCACTGGAAGCCTTAAGAAGTGATTTAATACAAGATACTTTACTAATAATTGAAAGGCAACCTTTTATAATAGAACAATATCAACTTAATGAGTCTCTAAGAGCAAGAGTTGCAAAACCTTATGCTACTTTAGACACTTTAATACAAATTATGCATCATCAGTTTAACCCAAATTGGAGTGCTCAAATTATATATAATACAAACGCCTATAATAGTCTTAACCAAACGGGTTTAATAGAAAACCTTTCTGATTCACTTAAGACAAACATTAAGAATTTTTACAATAAGAAGTTCTCTCTTTATGGAAGAGTTGAACAAACTACTAATGATTATAGAGAAAAAATCACATCCTATGTCAATACCTATACTTTTGGCTCCACACCTATTCATGACCAAGGTAAACTCATTGATTCATTAGTTTGGAAAAAAATAAATCCCGGGCATCTTGCAGCTACCTTTCAAGGCACCAGTAATTTTAAGAGAATCCTCTTTACAGAAACCAGAGAAGAAATGGATTATTCTCTTACTAATTCTAAAAAATTATTACAGCAGATAAATAATTATTTGAAAGAAAAATGATCAAACTCTTTAGAAACATCCGTCAAAACCTTCTAAAAGAAGGAAAAAAAGCAAAGTACTTCAAATATGCTGTTGGAGAAATTGTATTGGTGGTGATTGGTATTTTAATTGCCTTGCAGATAAATAATTGGAATGAAGACCAAGCAAATACGATCATTGAAAGAAACTATATGAAAAATCTTTTGGAAGACTTACAAAACGATTCCAAAATATATTCCAGCTATGCAAAAAACAATATTGTCGTCTATCAATATATTGATTCATTGGTTGTTTATCTAAAAAGTCCCGAAAGAAAAGAGTACACAAGTAAGACCAGTTATTGGGCCAGAATGATGACCACAAAATTTAGCCGTGCTCAACCAGTTGAGCGTACATTTGAGCAAATGAAAAGTTCTGGACAATTAAAACTTATTAAAAACCATAAAGTTGCTGATGGTATTTCTCAGTACTATAACTCCTTATCTGAACTACAACAATACAATGAAGCCGCTATCCTATGGCTGGCCGATTATTTAAAAACCGTTGGGAAAGTTTTTGATGGCGAGGTCTTGCTCAAAATCTTAAAAGAACGAAAACACCAAAACACAGATGCCTCAACCCTAATTACAGAAGATAGAGAAACCATTAACGAACTTTTGTCGAGTGCCCAATATATTTATGGTGTCGTAAAAATATCAGAAATTGTTTGTGATAAACGGAAAGAGGCAGCTTTAGATTTAATAGAGCTTATTAAAAAAGAATATCAATATGAATAACGCCATTGACTATGCTAAAGCTCTTCCGAAAAATCCGCAAAAAACTCATCGAACAATCCAAAGTTCGCAATTATTTTCTCTATGCCCTTGGCGAGATTGTTTTAGTAGTTATTGGTATTTTAATCGCCCTTCAATTGAATATTCAAAAAGAAGAAGCCAAAGAAAAGCAAGCTACAGAGCAGCTTTTAATAGGTATTCAGGCCGATTTAAAATTGGAAGTTGCGCGTATTGAATTTCTTCAGGCCTATTATGGCGGTATTACAGAGGGCATACAACAAATTCTCTTAAATTATCAACAAAAAGAAAGTAATACCAACCAAGAGCTCGGGCAATTTTTTCTAAATACTTTTGAATTCCGAAAATTTTCCAAGTTTAACACCAATTATCAAACACTTTACGGCAGTGGTCTACTTCAGGAAATTGAAGACAGAACACTTTCAGAAGACATCATCACCTACTACTCCATTCAATTTTTAGAGTGGTCTTTAGAAATTTACCAGCAAAAGGCCGGCGCCTTTAATTTCAACAACGCTACACAGTTTGATCCACTTGACAAACTGTTAAGAAGCAGCAATTATCAACATATTCCTAATTTTAAATTGAATGTAAATGATGCATACGCAACCAACTTTAAAGAATTAATCAAAGCACCTGAAGTATTAAACTTCCTTACAGACCTGTTACATCAGAGTGAATTGGTTTTTTCAAACCTTAAAAACTATAAAGAAACAAACCTCGCTCTATCAAACCGAATTCAAAAATACCTTAAACCATGATAAAATTCTTTCGAAAAA
>PFKE01000107.1 GCA_002784145.1 Flavobacteriaceae bacterium CG_4_10_14_3_um_filter_33_47
CCTTGCATAGAGCAAAACAATTTTACGAAATATTTAGTATCCGAAAACCTTTACGTTAGCCCAAGAAGTCAATGCTTCAGAATATGTAGGATTGCTTGTAACGTGTTCGTGTATGGAAAGTTGCGTGTTTGTGGGCGAGGATTTTCCGTAGGAAAATCGGAAGCAAGCAAAAGAGCAACGACCAAACGGTTAAACTAAAATAAGCAATTTTTTTTACACGGCTTAGGCGTTCGTTTTTTATTTTATTTTTTCTATTATGCGTATAGTCGAATCTGTATTGTTCAGCATGCAATTTTCTTCATAACTCAAACTTGAATCCAATCCAAATTCAGCCATAATTTCTTTTCTTAACATTTTATTTTTTGGATTTCTTAAATCAAATTCAGTTTTATAATATGGTTCACAATTAAAGTCAAAAACATTATTATTTTTTATTGTTTCAACGATTTCATCTTTACAATAACTTGTACTAAAACCGCAAGAGTAATATCCATAAGGATTTTGCATGAACCTTGAAGGACTATTTTCAGGCAAAAATATGTTTTCACCACTTATATATTTATTGAATTTTTTAATAGGAAGTTCTTTATGGATAAATCCCCATTGAAGAAAAACATTTGCACTTCTATGATTTATGTTTCTACCATAGGATATTGGATATTCGAATTCTTTTTCCTCAAGTTTTTTATAACCAATTATTTCATATTCTCCATAATGTAAGTGATTATCCATCATATAATCTGACGGCAACGCCGTTAGATTTTCTAATATTTTGATGTCAATCTTTTTTTCTGTGGAAATAAATGGATATAATTTTACCAAAACAGGAGTTCCCATTAATAAATTTAAACCGTGATTTTTCTCTAATAGATTATTTTTTCTCAACTTTTTTATGTCAAGTAAAACTCTTCCAAAACCATAATTTTTTCTGTCAATTTTGTATGAAAAAAATCACCTGATTTATATTTTACATTTTTCTTTTTAGTATTTTTAAACGTATTGATTTGTTCAATATGATTTTCATCCGAGTTTTTTATAAAATCATCAACCCAAAAATTCAATTTGTTTTCTGGTTTTTGTTTTTTGTCTTCCCAGAAACTTGAATAAAAAGTTGTTTTAGTTGTATGGTTTCCAATTAATAAATATCCGAATTTATTTAATGAGAAATATACACCAATTGGAGTTTTTGTTGATAAAACAGACGCAGTCAGTTTTTGTTCTTTTCCTTTAGTTGTTTTTGGTAATATGATTTCTCTGTTTTTTGTCAGTTCATCATATTGGTATTCTACATATTGAGTTGAGCTTGAAATTATATGTTTTTTTATTGTAATATCTTCAAAATATAGAATACTTGATTCACGATAAGTATCGCCTTTTAATATTACTTTTTCCCAATTAGGTTTTACTTTATCAAGTCCTAAATATTCTCTTTCTGTGTTTGATAATTCAAAAATCATATGTTCATTCTGGGGTTTTCTGCAAATGACGCCTAACGTTTACGATATGAAATCGTTTCAATGTTTTATATCAGCCGATAAGCGAAGTTAGTTTTTTAATGGTAAGAAATCAATACACAGTTGCAAGTACTTTTTTAACAATTAGCTTTGAAAATAGAAGTTTCCAATTTTTTTATAAAATAAAAAGGAAACAGATTGCTTCGTACTTCGCAATGACGTTATATTAAAGCGTTTTTATAAACTTTTAAACAACGTTCTCTGGCAAATGTATGCTCAACGATAGGTAATGGATAAGTAAGTTCTTGAAATTCTGGTACCCATTGTTTTATATAATCTAAGTTTTTGTCAAACTTTTCAATTTGTGTGGTTGGGTTAAAAATCCTGAAATACGGTGCAGCATCAACACCACAACCGGCCACCCATTGCCAATTGCCTACGTTGCTCGCCAGTTCAAAATCGTGCAATTTTTCAGCAAAATAGGCTTCGCCCCAACGCCAGTCTATCAACAAATGTTTACATAAAAAACTGCCCACCAACATGCGTACACGGTTGTGCATAAAGCCGGTTTCATTTAGTTGGCGCATGCCAGCATCTACCAATGGGTAACCTGTTTTACCATCGCACCATAATTTAAATTCTTGTTCGTTGTTTCGCCATTCAATGCGGTCGTAAGGTGGTTTAAAACTTTGAGTGGCTGTGTGTGGAAAATGCCATAAAATCTGCATAAAAAATTCTCGCCAAATCAATTCTTGTAAAAAGATTTCGTTTTGTTCTATCACTGCTTTTTTTACCATGTCACGAATGCTAACCGTTCCAAAACGCAAGTGTGGACCTAATCTTGACGTGGCATCTTTGTCTGGGAAATTGCGCGTGGCCTCATAGTTTTGGATGAGGCTTGGCGTTATTTCATAGTCCTTAACCGTTTGTTTTGAGGGCTTAAAACCCATATCTGCCAATGAGATATTTGGTAAATAGGCAATTTTAAAAGTGTTATTTAAAAGACTAGCAGTATTATAGGTTTTAAAGGGTGAGCTTCTAAATTTAATTTTCCATTGTTTCATGTATGGTGTGTAAACCATATAAGGTGTACCATCACTTTTCACAATGTCAATACGTTCAAAAATAACTTGGTCTTTATAGGTTTTAAAATCAACATTTTGAGAAGTTAAAAACTGTTTTATCTTTTGGTCTCTGTTTATTGCATATGGTTCATAATCATGATTGGTATAAACCGTTTCAATAGTATATGTTTCTATAAGTTGCTTAAATACTTCAATAGGTTTTCCATAAAAAAGCGCGATATTACTATTATGTTTGGTTTGAAGGGTTTGTTTTAAACTCTGTAATGTTTCAAAAATAAAAGTGACTCTGGCATCATCTTCTGGAAGTTGTTCTAAAATATTAGTATCAAAAATAAAAACAGGAAGCACAGGATGCTTGCCTTGTAAGGCATGAAACAAACCTACGTTGTCATCAAGCCGTAAATCGCGTCTAAACCAAAAAATGTTAATGGGTTGTGGCATATTAATACGTTCCGAATAAGGCTTCAAGTTTTTTGGTTCTGTAATTAAAAATTTCCTCAAGTTTAGGTCTCACTAAAATAGGATGCACCAATTGCCCAAGAAACCCAAAAGGTACTTTATAATCGATGATATCTTCCATTTCTACGCCGCCATCTATTTCTTTAATAAAATGTTTATGATGCCAAAGGGCATAAGGGCCAAAGCGCTGTTCATCCACAAAATAATGTTTATCAATAACATGGGTAATTTCTGTAACCCATTTGGTTTTAATACCTAAAACAGGTGTTACGATATATTGAATCATTTGACCGGCAAACATAGGTCTATCTGCACCAGATAAAATATTAAATCCCATATAATCGGGTGTAATGGTCTTTAAATTTTTTGGGTCTGATAGAAAATCCCAAGCTTCTTGAATGGTAATGGGTAAACTTTGCTTTTTATGTAAAGTATATATTTTCATGAATTAATTATAAAGTAAGATGTACAAATTTAGAGAGCAGGCAATGCAAAGCCATAAAAAATAGGGTAATATGAGCCATGATTTAAGAGCCATAGGTTTTTTATAATCATATAAAAAAACAGTAACAATCATGGTCAGAGCTAAAATAACTAGAAGTCCTAACCCAATGAGATGCTGGTTAAAAAACACCACATTCCATCCTACATTTAGTAAAAACTGAATGGTAAACAATATTTTGACTTTAGTTGATGGTATAATTGTAATTAAATAGGCCATATACATGGAAAAGAAAAACATGATGCTTGTCCATGCAACGCCAAAAACCCAACCTGGTGGTGTCCAAGGCGCTTTATTGAGATTTAAGTACCAATCTGATTGCGGACCATTTTGCATAAACCAGGTTCCTAAAGCCAAGGCTCCAAAATTAATGATTAAAAAGAAGCCAATATGTTTTAGTAGTTTCATTAATTGGGATTTGTACGATCCATTTTATCCAAAATCTGTTGAGCTTCAGCAAATTTTTTATCGCTTTCTTTTCGGTTTACATTCATGAGAGCATGCCATTCTTTCATTAAGGATTCGTACTTTTTTTGAAGTTTTTCACTTTCAGATTTTGTTTTAAATAGGCTAAACATAAGGTTTATTTTAAATGTTTTGTTATTTTATCGCTTAATGGGTTGGTGATTGAAAAATAATAATCAATAAGCTGGCCATTGGTGTCTATTAAATATTTTTGGAAATTCCATTTTACAGAAGAAGTGGATTGTCCATTTTTGGTTTTATCTGTGAGCCATTGATATAGCGGATGCTGGTTATTGCCTTTAACATCAATTTTCTCTGTCATCACAAAGGTTACGCCGTAATTAGCCTGACAAAACTGTTGAATATCTAGAGCCGTTCCGGGTTCTTGACCACCAAACTGATTGCTAGGCACGCCAATAATCATGAGTTTATCTTGATAGGTATCATAAAGCTTTTGCAAATCTTTATACTGACCAGTAAAACCACATTTTGAGGCTACATTAACAAATAAGATGTATTTTCCTTGGTAGGTAGATAAATCTATGGGATTGCCAGTTAAACTATTTATTTTAAGGGCATATAATGATGTTGTAGGCATGGTTTGAGATGCGAGTTTAGTTAAAAAACAAAACATAAGACTGAAAATGATTAAGTGTTTCATATATTAAATTTTAAAGGTAACAATACCGCAGTCCATTTCAAAGACTTGACCTGAAATAGAGGCAGATTTTTCAGATAATAAAAAATCTGCCATGGATGCTACTTCGATAGGGTTTAAGAATTTTTTAAGTGGATGACGCTCAGTCATGGCATCAATCATTTTTTCGTTTCTCAATAATTTTGAAGCCAAGTCTGTATTTGTAACCGTTGGTGCAATGGCATTGATTCTTATGGTTGGCGCTAATTCTGCACCTAATGATTTTACCAAACCTTCAATACCAGATTTAGCCGTGGCAATACTTGCATGAAAAGGCATGCCTAGCTTAGCAGCTACCGTACTAAATAATAATATGGACGGCATACTTCCTTTTTTAAGCGACGGTAAATACTGTTGAATTGCTTTGACTGCTCCCATAACATTAATCTCAAAATCTTCCCTGAAATCATCCAAACTCAATCTTGAAATGGGTTTTAAATTAATACTACCCGGACAATAAACCAAAGCATCTGCCGCTTCTATAACAGGTAAATCATCTTTTAAAACATCACAAGTTATATGTGTTAAGTTCGCATGTTCTTGTGGTGGTGACGTTCTACTAATGTTTATGACTTTATGGTTTGATAGTGAATTTTCAAGAATAGCATTGCCAATTCCTTTGCTGCCACCAATAATGATGATTGTTTTCATTTAGTTGTTTAAATAGTTTTGTAGTTCTGCTATTTTTTGAGCCTGATTAAAGGCTCCGCTGTAATAGGCTGTAACTGTTGCTGAGGTATCATCTTGAATGCCACGAGACGATACGCACAAGTGCTTTGCATCGATGATAACAGCCACATCTTCAGTGTCTAAAATATTCTTTAATTCTTCAGCGATTTGATTGGTTAATCGTTCCTGAACTTGTGGTCTTTTGGCATAATATTGTACAATTCTATTTAATTTTGAAAGGCCAATAACTTTTCCCGAAGAGATATAGGCAATATGTGCTTTACCAATAATAGGTACAAAATGATGCTCGCAATTAGAGTAAAAGCTAATATTTTTCTCTACCAACATTTGATTGTACTGATACTTATTATCAAATAGAGCTACTTTTGGTTTGTTTTGAGGGTTTAATCCAGAAAAAATTTCGTCAATATACATTTTAGCAACACGTTTGGGTGTTCCTTTTAAAGAATCATCGGTTAAATCTAAACCCATCACATGCATTATTTCTTCAAAAAGCAAGGCTATTTTTTCTTTTTTTTCTTCATCTGAAAGTTTAAAGGCATCGGCTCTCATAGGAGTTTCCAAACCTGTAAATAAATGATCGTCCCCGATGTCTTCAAATGAATATCCGTTTAATGAGTGATCATTTTTTTTAAAAGTTTCTTTTAGTGTTTCTGTAATCATAGCTATCTTTTTTTGTGCTGTCTTTAAGTACTCATCTCTTAAAGCAAAGCAACGTTATCGTTTTGATATTGAGTTGTGTGTTATTTGTTTTTGCCTAGAGCATTTGAAGCGCCCTTTTTTAAAAACTCTTAATTTTTCATGTTTTGTAACGCGACCTTGTACACGCTTACGCCACATTTTAAAACTACTTGGTTTCATGTCGCGACGCATAAGGGTTATAACATCTTGCTCTGATAGATTAAATTGAAATTTTATGGCTTCAAAAGTTGTGCGGTCTTCCCAAGCCATTTCAATGATTCTATCTATTTGATTGGTGTTAAAATCCATGTATTTTAAATAAAATCATACTGTTTATCAAAGGTTACTTTTTTGTCAAGAAGTTTATCAAAGAAATTTTTGTTTTCCTTGAAAGTGATGTCGTTTCTAAAATGAATGAATTTTCCTTGTGCATGAATGCTACTGCCGTTTGTTTTGTAAATAGATAAATGGTAATAGGGTACAACCCAGGTAAAATTTCTTAAGCCTTTGTTAATCCTTACCAATATACCATTTGGACGTAATTCAAGATTAGCGTAATTTGTATCTGATACCGTATTTAAATAAGATTTAAAGTTTGGACTGGCATCTTCAATAATCATTCGTTTTGAACCAATCCCTCTCATTTTAAAAACTTCTATTAAAGAATAAGGTTTGCCAACTAAATCATTGATTAGTTGATCATTTTTTTTATCCGCATAGGTTGTCTCTAATATCATAGTATAAATGTACGCAAATTTATAACTTGTTTAATTTTAAATTAAAAAGATTAAACAAAAATTAACATTTTAAGGCTATAATATGTTTCTCTATGACATAAATCATACTATATCTAACAAGGAACTTATAAATTTGATTTAAAATAATCGGGAATGAAACATTTATTATTAGGGAATGAAGCCATTGCTCAAGGTGCTATAGACGCGGGTTTATCTGGTGTTTATGCTTATCCAGGAACACCTTCAACTGAAATTACAGAATATATCCAAACATCTAAACTAGCTCAAGAACTCAACATTCATAGCACTTGGTCGGTTAATGAAAAAACAGCTATGGAAGCTGCTTTAGGAATGTCATATACAGGAAAAAGGTCTATGGTTGTCATGAAACATGTTGGCTTAAACGTAGCTTCAGATGTTTTTATGAATATGTCAGTTTCTGGTATAAACGGAGGCCTTGTAGTAGTTGTAGCAGATGATCCATCCATGCACTCCTCACAAAACGAACAGGATTCCAGGTTTTATGGAAAATTTGCAATGGTTCCTATTTTAGAGCCTACAAATCAGCAAGAAGCTTATGATATGATGCATCATGCTTTTGATTTTTCTGAAGATACAATGCTGCCAGTATTGTTAAGAATGGTAACGCGTTTATCCCATTCAAGATCTGGTGTTGAATTCAAATCAAGACGAACACAAAACAGCATTCATTTACCAGAAGACACTTCTAGGTTTGCACTTTTACCCATGAATGCAAAAAAGCAATTTGAGAAATTAGTAGAAAAAAAATCGCTTTTAATGGAATATTCTGAACATTCTTCATTAAATGAATTAAAACTCAGTGAAGACAAAGATATCGGGATTATTGCTTGCGGAATAGCTTATAATTATGTCATGGAAAACATAAGCGAAGACGCTTCTTTTTATTCCACGCTTAAAATTTCACAATATCCATTGCCAAAAGAAAAAATAAAAAAACTCTATAAACATTGCCATAAAATATTAATTATGGAAGAAGGCTACCCAGTGGTAGAAGAATTATTGCATAACTATTTTGACGACAACGATAAGATTAAAGGAAAACTATCCGGAGATCTTCCATTAACAGGAGAATTAAACCCAACAATTGTGGCTAATGCGCTTGGGATTTTTCAAAATGCGGCTAAATCAATTCCAGAAATCGTCTCAAATAGGCCACCACAGCTTTGTGAAGGATGCGGTCATACAGACTTATTTAATACCATAAATGCGTTGATACCTGAAATTGGAAACAAAAATGTTTTTGGAGATATTGGTTGTTACGCCCTTGGAACGCTTCCGCCATTAAATACCATCAATACGCTTATAGATATGGGCGCATCAATAACCATGGCCAAAGGTGCTGCTGATGCTGGACTTGAAAATGCCATTGCAGTGATTGGTGATTCAACCTTTACACATTCTGGAATGACAGGATTATTGGATGCCGTTTACGAAAATTCGCCCATAACCATTATTATTTCAGATAACTCAGCCATTGCCATGACCGGTGCTCAAGAATCATCTGCAGTTGGCAGACTTCATAACATTTGTCTTGGAATCGGGGTTCATCCAGACCATTTAAAAACAATGATTCCTTTAAGGAAAAATCATGATCAAAATGTTGAGTTATTGCGAAACGAATTAAGTCATAAAGGCCTATCGGTTATTATTTCTGAAAGACCTTGCGTAAGATTATCCAGAGATCAAAAAGAAGACATCAAGTCTAAAATAGCTGCATTAAGTTAAATGAATAGCATGAAAACAAATATTATACTATCAGGTGTTGGAGGACAAGGTATTTTAACCATTGCAGCCGTTTTAGATACAGCTGCTTTGAGCGAAAACATATATATTAAACAATCTGAAGTTCATGGCATGAGCCAGCGTGGTGGAGCCGTGCAATCGCATGTCAGAATTTCTGATAAAGAAATCTATTCTGATCTTATACCAGAAGGTAAGGCCGATTTAATAATTTCTGTCGAGCCTATGGAATTGCTGAGATATATTCCTTTTTTGAATAAAAACGGTTGGTTAATAACAGATTCGAATCCATTTATAAACACCACTAATTATCCAGATAAAGAGGCCTTGTATGAACAGATTAGAAAATATCCACTACATCTCATTATAGATGCTACCGAGATTGCTAAAAACATTGGAAACTCTAAAGTAGCAAATATGGTATTGCTTGGAGCCGCTTCAACCATAATTCCTTTGTCAGAAGAAAGTTTATTAAATGCTATTAAAACCTTATTTCAACATAAAAGCGAAAAAATTATAACTCTTAATCTTCAAGCTTTTTTTGAAGGAAAAAAGATTGCCAAAGCGCATTCTCATTTTGCTATTGACAAATAAAGAGATGGGCTTTTTAAGTTTTAAGGCCTAACAATCTTGGACGCTTGAAGCACTTTTTTTATGGCTTCTGATAAAATAATTACGCCTTTTTCTATGCTTTCTTTGGGCATATTTGAAAATGAAAGACGCAATCTATCATCCTTTTTACTTTTAGGGTCAAAGGTTTTGCCTGTTACAAATACAACACCTTTTTTAATGCTTTCTTTAAATATATCGGTTGAATTAATATGCTCAGGTAATTGAAGCCAAATATAAAATCCACCTTTAGGTTCTTCCCAAGTAATGTCTGCAGGGATGTGTTTTTTTAGATATTTTTGAAGCAAATTCTTCCTTTCTAAATACTCGCTTCTTAAAAACTTTAAATAAGGTTCTAGTTTATGCTGCGCTAAAAATTCATTGGCCAATATTTGCATAAAATTAGACGTGCAGGCATCTAAAGCTTGTTTTATGGATTCGGCTTTTTCAAATATGTCTTTTGATGATAGCATGTAGCCCAATCTAAACCCTGGACCCAAAATTTTAGAAAACGAACCTGTGTAAATAATCTCAACATCTTTTGCTTCAAAAGACTTCATGGGTTTCGTTAAATATTTTTCAGATTCATTGAAATATAAATCACTATAAGCATCGTCTTCAAGAAGAATAATTCCTGTTCCTGATAAGACTTCCAAAAGTTCTGTTTTTCGTTTTTGAGAATAGATGATACCAGCTGGATTATGATAATTGGGTGTAACGTATAAAAATTTAGGTGTTTTTTTTAAGGATGCTAGTTTACTTTTTAAGGTTTTAATATGAATGCCTTCATGGTCTATTGGAATACTTTCTATGGTAGCACCAAACGTTTCAAAAACAGATAACGCGCCAACAAAACAAGGATTTTCGGTTAATATGATGTCGCCTTCATTTACAAACTCTTGAGTTATGATGGATATGGCCTGTAAAGAACCGGTAGTGACTAAAATATGGTTCTCGTTAACTGGCAATCCTTTATGGTTTAAATAATTTTTAAGTGAATGAATTAATGGAGGATACCCAGACGTTGGTCCATATTGAAAACACAATTTTTTAATGTCCTCAGAAAGTGCATTGTAAATGTCGTCAATCTGCTTTACAGGAAATAAATCATTATTTGGCATACCACCAGCAAATGAAATCAAACGTTTTCCGGAAGCTTGAGACATTAATAATTTAATATCTTCAGAATGTCTAGAATTAACTGCGTTTGAAAAAGCAACCATAATTCATAATGTTTTAGAAGTCTATTCAAAATAACAAAAATTTAATAGAATAGATTGTGATAAATGTCAGCTAAAATTCTAAGATAAATTAGTTACTTTACACTTAAAATACGCCGTTTTATGATCCTTCACTCTACATTAATTCATCCTAAAAGTATTGTTGTTATTGGAGGTTCTAATAACATCCATAGTCCTGGAGGAAACGTTTTAAAAAATTTAATTGAGCATACATTTAAAGGAGACTTATTTGTTGTAAATCCTAAGCAAGACCATGTTCAAGGGATTCAATCTTATAAAAGTGTTGATGAAATTCCTCAGGTAGATTTGGCTATCATTGCCATTCCAGCAGCCTATATCTTAGATGCGGTAAGCATCCTTACGAAGGAAAAGAATACCAAAGCTTTTATTGTTTTTTCTGCCGGTTTTAGTGAAAAAGACAAACATGGAGCGCGTTTAGAAAAAGACCTGGTAAAAATGATAGAAGCAGTAGGAGGAAGCCTTTTAGGTCCCAATAACATTGGTTTAATTAATAAAAACTATGCAGGTGTATTTACAACACCCATACCAAAATTAAGTGACTCTGGGGTAGATTTTATTTCTGGATCTGGAGCCACAGCCGTATTTATAATAGAAGCTGCTTTAGGCATGGGTTTAATGTTTTCAAGTGTTTATACCGTTGGAAATAGCGCACAAATTGGAGTTGAGGAAATTCTGGAATACTTTGATGAATCCTTTGATGCTTTAAAAAGTTCAAGAGTAAAGCTTCTGTATATTGAAAGTATTAAAAACCCAGGCAAATTTTTAAAACATACCCAGTCATTAATTAAAAAAGGATGTAAAATAGCAGCCATTAAAGCTGGTAGTACGGAAACTGGTATCAAAGCAGCGTCATCACACACAGGTGCTTTGGCAACCTCTGATGTTTTTGTGGACGCCTTGTTTAAAAAAGCAGGCATTATACGTTGTGATGGCCGCAACCAACTTATATCGGTTGCAGGGATTCTTTTGCAAAAAGAATTTACAGGAAAAAACATAGCCATTATTACCCATGCAGGTGGACCAGCAGTCATGCTAACTGATGTGTTATCTAAAAATGGCTTAAAAATTCCTCCGTTAAAAGACGCCAATAGTATAGCTTTATCAAAGGAATTATTTGATGGATCTTCGGTTGCAAATCCTATTGATTTTTTAGCAACTGGTACAGCAGATCAATTAGAAACCATTATTGATTACTGCGAAAACAAATTTGATACCATAGATGCTATGGTGGTTATTTTTGGCAGTCCTGGTTTAAAACCTGTATATGATGCTTATGAGGTTTTAGACAAAAAAATAAGAACTTCCAAAAAACCAATCTATGCGGTATTACCTTCTGTTATCAATGCGAAAGATGAAATAAAGGATTTTATATCTAAAGGACACATTGTATTTAACGATGAAGTATTATTTGGGAATGCTTTAGGTTTGGTTTCCCATCAACAAGTAACTCAGACGAGTTATAAAGATGTATCTATCAAATCACACAAGACTATAAGAGCCATCATTGATAGTTTGCCCAATGGCTATTTAACTGCAGAGATTGCCATAAAGGTTTTAAGTGATGCAGGGATATCATTTGTTCCCCATATTACGGTTAAAAACAGAGAAGAACTTCAAGTGGTTTTAAAAAATTTATCATATCCTGTGGTTGAAAAAGTGATAGGCCCATTACATAAAACCGATGTTAATGGGGTTCTTTTAAATATTTCGAATGGAAAAGAACTATGCGAAGGTTTTGATAAATTAATAAACATTAAAGGCGCAACTTCTGTTTTAATACAACCCATGATAAGCGGTATGGAACTCTATGTAGGCGCTAAAAAAGAAGGTAATTATCCTCATATTGTACTCTGCGGACTAGGTGGTATTTTTGTTGAAGTTCTAAAAGATGTTAGCACAGGCATGGTTCCATTATCAAAAAAAGAGGCTTTAGAGATGGTTTCCAGCTTAAAAGCATATCCTATTTTAAAAGGTACTCGAGGAAAACAGGGCATTAATATCGATGCTTTGCTAGAAGTCATCACAAAAATATCAACATTGCTCTGCATGGTTCCAGAAATCATGGAATTGGATATTAATCCATTGTTGGCTTCTGGTGAGAATCTAATGGCTGTCGATGCCAGAATTTGTATTGAAAAATAGCATGATTTATTTAATTTTTTCGAGAAGCATTTTCTTTTAAAAGGGGCTTAGTATGTTTTTTTAAAATGCGTTTCCCTTCTTTTGTTACTTGCGAATTTTTTCTCATGCTCCAAAGAGTATCGCTCGCTTTTTTTCTAGTTTCTTTTAGGTTTACTATAGGAAACGGATAATGTTCCCCTAATTTAAAATTACTAAAAGCTTGATCGAGTTCTGTCATTAAATAAGGTTCATGGCAAAAAGGAATTTCTAAATGTTTTAATTCTGGAACCCATTTTTTTATAAAAACAGCATCTGGGTCATGCTCTAAGCTGTTTTTTACAGGATTATATATTCTTAACATATTGGTGCCCGTTTCGCCAGCTTGCATTTGTAGTTGTGGAAAATGAATACCAGGTTCAAAATCTAAAAACATTTGAGATAAATGTTTGGATGCATCTTGCCAAGGTTGCCATAAATTATGAGTAAAAAAAGAAACCACAAGTGCTCTCATTCTAAAATTTAAATAGCCTGTTTCATTTAAACAGCGCATGCAAGCATCAATCAAAGGAAATCCTGTTTGACCTGTTTTCCATGCTTTTTGAAAGTCTTCAGAAACTTCTTTTTTTAATTTCTGAAAACCTTGGTTAATACTTTCTTCTTCCATGGTATGTTCCATTTCAAATTTTTGAACAAAGTGTGATTGCCATCGTAATCTAGATATAAAGGCTTCTACGGATTTTTTATGTTTTGATAGGTGTTTTTTTTCTTGTGCATAATGATAAACTTCTCTTATGGATACATTTCCCCAAGCCAAGTAAGGTGATAATCTGCTACAGCTAAATCTTGCTAATTCTGGTTTTGAAATGTGAAACACATAATTTTGATGGCGTTCTTCAAAAAATGATTTTAAATATTTTAAAGCCATATCTCTACCACCTTTTTGAAATGGTGTTGTCATATTGGTATGTAATGATAGGGTTGCAAATAATGGCTCCAATTCGCTTACCTCTTCAATGCTTAATAATTGATTTTTTTTAGGAAGAAATGGTAATGGTTTGGTTTCAAAGTAGTTATCACTTTTCTCTAACCAATGTTCTCTGTCTTTTAATCCTCTTATAACACCATTATTGATAGATTCATGCCAGGTTATAAAATTGTTTTTACAAAATCTTTTAAATGACTTGTCTCGGTTATAGGTAGCTAAAATGCCTGTTTCTTGATGAGAGTAAACCTGTTTAATTTGAAATTTTGAAAGTAATTGATTGATGGCTGCAATGATATCGGATTTTACAATTAAAACTTTAGAAAGGTAGGGCTCTAATTGGTTATTTAGGTGAATGAGTGATTGTTTTATAAAATCCCAATGCCGTTTACTGTAATGTGGATCGTTTAACAGAAGGTCTTCAAATAAGTAGAGCAATAAGACGCGCTTTTCAGAATGTAAAGCATTTACAAGAGCTTCGTTATCTTCAAGACGTAAATCACGTTTTAACCAAACAATTTGTATTTCAGGTTTAGTATTCATTTTGATGGTCTATAATATGATTTGCCTTTAGTTTAATGTTATGTAATTCGTCTTTGTTCATCTTATCCAATAAGTTGTACATCATTCCCATTCTGTAATTGTTTTTTAAAAAAGGTCTTTTGTCATCCAGAAAATTCCAATACAGGCTATTGAACGGACAAGCATCTATCTCGGTTTTTTTATTTTTATTGTAGTGACAAGTTTCACAATAATTACTCATTTTATGAATATAGGCTCCAGAAGACACATAAGGCTTTGTGGCAATTTTTCCACCATCTGCAAACTGACTCATTCCACGAGTATTGGTAATTTGCACCCATTCTACAGCATCTATATAAACACCTAAATACCAGGAATCTACTTCGTCCGGATTAGTTTGTGTAAGAAGTGCGTAGTTGCCAGTAATCATAAGTCTTTGAATATGATGTGCATAACTAAAATCTAGTGAGTTGTTAATGCTGTATTTAAGGCAATTCATTTTTGTATCTCCTGTCCAAAAAAAATCAGCAAGTCTATTTGTGTTTTCCAGCGTGTTTTCATTTTTAAATTCTGGCATACATGCCCAATACATACCATGCATATATTCTCTCCAACCTATAATTTGACGAATAAACCCTTCTACTTGAGAAATATGAATTTTATTTTTATGTTTTTCATAATAATTAAGAACCGTATTCACAACATCTTTGGGACTTATTAATTTAAGATTCATAGCAAAAGATAACCTTGAATGAAACAGGTTACTCTCATGGGTATGCATGGCATCTTGGTAATCACCAAAATAAATTAATAGGGTTTCGCAAAAGTATTTGAGTTGTTCTAAGGCCTGTTTTCTATCAATGGGGTATAAAAAATACCCATTGTTAAAACGCCCCATAGTTTTTATGCCAGCTTTTTGAATATCTTGTACAATGTCTGATACCTGATTGTTAAACGATTTAAATGGAGGAATATGGGTTTTACCTGTCCATTTATTTCGGTTACTTTGATCATAATTCCATGTTCCGCCTTCAGGTTGGTTGGCAACCATCAAGATGTTATGTTTTTTTCGCATATATCTATAGAAGTTTTCCATAAGATATTGTTTTTTGCCCTCAAAAAACTGTGCTAACTCATCATTTTCTGTGTAAAAATGTTCTGCTGAAACTGCCTTGGAATGGATGTTTAAAGTCTTGCAAAATGTTTTAAGCTGTTCATCTAATCGATACTCGTCAGGATAAATATATTCAAAAGTGTCTATGTTGTATTGTTTGATAAACCTGGCGAGATTTTCTTCCAGAGTTTGTTTGTTATGGTCATCATTTATTTTTAAATATCGGGTTTGATGTCCTAAGGCGATTAAATCGGCATTGAATTGTCTCATGGCAGCGAAAAAACCAATCACTTTTTGAATGTGATGCGTAACATAATCTGTTTCCTGTTTCATCTCAAAAAGGCAATACAACACATGGTCTTCCGGTTTTTTAAACCAGGAATGGTTTATGTTGAGTTGGTCACCTAAAATAAGTCTGAGTGTTTTCATTTAAAATAAGGTTTCTTGTAACCAGCGATTTTGAAATTTTCCATGAGCATCATAACGTTCTGCTTGCAATACAACATTAAAAACTCTGTCTCTTGGGTCGTTGCCTACACCAGCAACATACATCCAGTTTCCATAATTGCTATGTACATCATAATCTAGTAGTAATGATTCAAAATAGGCGGCTCCAATTCTCCAATCTAATTTTAAGTTTTTTGCAAAAAAAGAAGCAACATTTTGTCTGCCACGGTTGCTCATCCAACCGCTCTTTTTTAATTCAAGCATGTTAGCGTTTACAAAATTTGAGTTTGTTTTTCCATCAATCCATTGTTGTATTAATGTGTGGTCAGTTTTCCAATGATATGAATTCTTTAAAATGCCATCTATTTTAAAAATACTGTTACCATGTTTTAAGGATATGTACTTAAAAAAGTCTCTCCAAATCAATTCAAAAATAAGCCAGTAAGTAGATTCGTTTTGAACATATTCTTTTTCAAACTTTTTTAATTCCCAATAAATAGTTCTTGCTGATAGGCATCCGTTAGCTAACCAAGTAGAAAATTTTGAGCTGTATTCTGTACCAATTAATCCGTTTCGTGTCGTTTTATAAATTTCTATATGTTTGGTTTTAAAAAAATAGGCATTTAAACGTTCAAGAGCCTGATTTTCTCCACCTTTAAAAGGAAAAGCTGAATTTTCATGCATTTCAAATGGTTCAAATCCTAAATCGTTTAATGTTGGAATTTTAGTAGGATTTTCAATCGTTTTTTGTGTTTGTGATGCATGATTTTCTACAGAAGACATGACCGCTTCATATTTTTCTAACTTTTTTCTAAAATTTGTGAATACTTCTGGAATGTTTTTTATGGCTATATCTATGCCATCGGGTTCATATAAAAATTGATCATATAATTCATAAAAAATAACAGGTTTTGAAACGGCCTTCTTAACTTTTTCTAAGGCAATACACTCTTCAAAAGTCCATTCTTTTTGAAGATATACAGAGCTTACATTAAAAGATTCTATGAGCGTTTTAAGATGGCTTTCTGTATTGTTCACGTACACAAAAAGCTCAATATTGAAGGTTTTTAGATTTTGTTTTAAATTTTCAATGCTTTCAATTAAAAATCGAGCTCTAAATTTCTCAGTTTTTTTAAATCCGAATTCAGTCAGCTCAAAGTTTTTAAGTTCAAATACATAGACAGCCAAAACTTGCGAGTTGTTGTTGATAGCAGAATTTAGAACCAGATTGTCTTGAACTCTTAAATTATTTTTAAACCATACTAAACCTGTACTGCTTTGTTTCGTCTGCATTTTTCACTGCAATATTTTACGTTGAGCCAATTTTTATCCCACTTTTTTCGCCATGTAAAGGGTAATTGACATACTGGACAAATTTTTTCGGGTAAATCTTGTTTTGATGGTTTAGGCATTAACCAGTTTTTTAATCATACCATTAAAAATAAAACCATGAAATGGGTACACACTAAACCAATACAATCTACCAATAATGCCTCGAGGTCTAAACGTTGCCGTTTGCTTTAAAAACCCCTTTTCTATTTTAAATTCCAACCAAGCTTCTCCTGGTAATTTCATTTCGGCATATAGCAATAATTTTTTTTCTTTTTTATCGCTAAAAATAACGCGCCAAAAGTCTAAAGCATCGCCGGTATATAATTCGGTTGCATGCGTTCTACCACGACGTAAGCCAATGCCGCCAAATAGCTTATCTATGTAGCCTCTTAACTTCCATAAAAAATTCCCATAATACCATCCAGTCGATCCGCCAATAGCCCAAATTTTTTGAATGGTTCTTGCTTCGTCAATAACTTTAAGCTCTTTAAAGTCTGTATAGCATCCAAATTTTGGAACATTCACGTATTTATGAATGCTATTTTTTAGTAGTCCGCTACTTACCATCGAGTCTTTCCAACTGGACACAATGCTGTTTTGCTCAATTTTTTCGAAAGCTAATTCAACGGCTTCTTTATAAGTTAAAGGATTAACATTCAATATGTTGTTGATATTGCTTGGATGGCCAATAATTTGAACACCCATACTATCTACCAGAGAAGAAGCAAGTTTATATGAAGTAGATGTTACAAAATACAACCAATACGAAGATAACCTTGGAGTCATGATGGGTACGGTTAAAATGTACCGTTTTAACTTGCGAATTTGAGCAAATTGCAATAACATTTCTTTGTATGTAATAATTTCAGGTCCAAAAATATCATAGGATTTATTGAATAGGGCAGGATTATTTTTTGCAGCAGAGAGAAAGATTAAAACATCTCTTACAGCAATAGGTTGTGTTTTAGTATTTAACCATTTGGGAGCAATCATAAATGGTAGTTTTTCTACTAAATCTCTAATGATTTCAAAGGAAGAACTTCCAGAACCCACAATAATACCGGCTTTAAAAGTTGTTAAAGCATAGATTTTAGATTCTAAAGTTGTTTCAACATTTTTACGAGATTGCAGATGTTTTGATAGTTTTTCTTCATTGGTAATGCCACTTAAATAAATAACATGTTTAACTTGTGTGGTTTCAATATACGCTTTGAAATTTATAGCGCATTGATTTTCAAGAAGTTCAAAATCTTTAGAAGCATTTGACATGGAGTGTATTAAGTAATAAACAACGTCAATGTCTTTGGGTATATTTTTTAATGTTTCAGGGTTTAAAAAGTCCGCTTCAACCAGTTCAATAAGTTCTTCGCCTATATTTATTTGATTTGCTCTTAGCTTATCCCTCACAGCGCAAACAACAAAATGCCCTTCATTAACCAACATAGGAATGATGCGTTTGCCTATATAACCTGTGGCACCAGTAACAAGAATTTTCATTGATTTTATGGTATTTATAAAAGAACCAGATTAAAATATCTTGATTCTTTTATTAAATTTTTGGTCTCTGGTACTCTAATCTTGTTTTAAGTTTAGGTATGGTATAGCCGTCTAAACCATTAATAGATGCAACGTTTGCTTTTGACAAATTTATAAAACCATCATCTTCTAATAAACCATCTGATATGTACAAATCTTTAATTTCACCAATAAGCAATATGGTGTTATTAGATTTAATATGATATTCTTCAACATATTTCATAGCTATTTGTACAGGTGCTTCTTTTACGAAAGGTACTAAATAATCTCCTTTATATTCTTCTTCAAGTGATGTAAAATCAAATTCTGAGATGGATTTATCATATTTAGCCGATGTATGGTGTGCATCATGCAAAATAGATTCATGAACATGATTGATACTGAAAACTCCGGTTTCTTTAATATTTTCATAAGTATTTCTTATAACGGTTGTAGGTCTTAAAAAGAAACCTAATAAAGCAGGACTGGAGCCAATATGAGTAACAGAACTAAAAATAGCTACATTTGAAATACCTTCTTTTGATTGTGTTCCTATAAGATTGGCCGATTTGTAACCTGAACAACTATTAATTAAATTGATTTTATACAAATGAGGCAACTCATGGATAGCCACACAGGAGAAGTTTGGCATTTTAAAGGTTTTTAAAATTATTAATTTTAATGTTTTGTGCCTTTAAATCAAACATTAAATTGTAAAGTCCAAAAAACGTTCTGTTCATGTAAATAAAGTGTTTAGAACCTCTGTTACCATTCATTTTGCGTAATTCTGTGCTTTTAGAATAACGTTCTCCTAATTCTGCAATTTTCCCAAAAAAGTCTGCATCAGAAAAGTCAAAATCATCACTATGAAATGGTTGTGTAAACAAACTAAGCATTTCATGGAACATCTTTGTAAAAAAATCTAATTCTTCTTTAGAATCGTCATCACGTAATATCTCTAATTCATATAATTTAGAAACAAAATAGTCATGATTATTAATGTTTTTTGCTTCTGCTAATTCAAAATACGGAATATAAAATTCATCCGGAATGGTCTTCATACAACCAAAATCGAGCGCAATGAGTTCCCCTTTTTTTGATACTAAAAAGTTTCCCGGATGCGGATCGGCATGTACTTTTTTCAATTTATGAATTTGAAACATATAAAAATCCCAAAGCGCTTGTCCTAATTGATCGGCTTTTTCTTGGTCCGTATTATAAGCTGTAAACTCAGACAAATGTTCTCCTTCCATATAATCCATGGTGATAATTCTGTCAGAAGATAATGCTTCATAATAATTGGGAAACGACATGTTGGAAATGTGAGAGCAAGCCAAGGCAATTTCTTGGCTTTGTTTAATTTCCAACATGTAGTTGGTTTCCTCTAATAATTTTCCTTCAACTTCCTTAAAGTATTTGTCAGAGTCTTTACCTTTAATGTTAAACATGCTCATAGCAATTGGTTTAACCATGGCAAGATCTGATGCTATACTTTGGGCAACTCCTGGATATTGGATTTTCACAGCAAGTTTTTTCCCATCTTTCACTGCAATATGTACCTGACCGATACTTGCAGCATTTACAGAAGTTGTGTTGAAGGAATCAAATAGGTCATCTGGTGATTTACCAAAATATTTTTTGAATGTTTTTAAAACCAGTGGTGGCGATAATGGTGGTACAGAAAACTGTGCTAAAGAAAATTTTTCAACATACGCTTGTGGTAGAATACTTTTTTCCATACTTAGCATTTGAGCAACTTTAAGGGCACTTCCTTTTAATTGCTTTAAACCGTCATAAATATCTTCTGCATTATTTTTATTCAGTCGTTCTTTAGCTTCAACTTCAGTATTTACTAATTTATCACCATAGTACTTTAAATAATTGACGCCAACTTTTGCGCCAGTTGAAACTAATTTTGTGGCTCTTTGAATTTTTGTTACAGGTATTTTATCTATGGTTTTCATTTAAGTAAATTAGTTCATGTGCATTTTTTCTTTGAAAAGAAATTTTCCAAAGTCTAGGACGCTTTTAAGAGGCGCAATGTTTAATATATCAAAACTGGTATTAACCGATTTTTCTATAAAAATGTCTGTTTTTTCAAAGGCTGCCGAAGTGTCTTCCAACCAGAATTTTAAAGTGACTAACAGTTGAAACCAGGCAGATTCCTGTAAGGCTTTGGCCTGAATTTTTTCAATTCGAGCTTCTTTAATATCTAAAGTTTCAATATCTAAATTAGCTATGTATTTGCTAAAATTTTGCTTTAAACCTGACAACACAGAAAGCGCCTTCAAACTGTTTTTATGACTTTTTAAAGCATAAGAAACATAACTTCTGTTGGCTGTTAAGTTTTCAAAAAAAGTAAAATAAAAGCTTAGTAATTTATTTCTGGCATCAAAAGTTTTATAATCTTCGTTGTTTTCCAAGGCATGGATGGTATTATGGTAAAAAGCAGTAAATATGCTTTTCTCAAGGGCTTCAAAAGAACCATAAAAATTATAAAACTCAGATTCTTCAAAACTATTTTTCTTAGAAAAACTATAAACAGATTTTGGTTTTTCATGGTGTTCTAATACATGTTCTATGTAATAGGTTATAATATCAGTCTCAGTTATTTTATTTTTTTTTGCCATGGTATTTATTTTCTGCAACAAAAATACATAATGTTTAACAATATATAATAAACGTTAAACAAAATTTAACATACTGCCATCGTTATCATTAAATTTTTATAAAATGGCCTTTAAGATAAATGGATAATGTTGTAAATTTAAAAAGCTAGATTTTAAGCTTTTATTAACAATTATTAGAGATTTCATTTCTTAATTTTATATTTTTAAAAAATAGGCTATCAATTAAATCAACTTAAAAACATGAAAAAAGTATTCTTATCATTTTTAATGCTGACAATATCACTTGTGGGATATTCTCAAATTCAAACACCACAACCAAGTCCAACGTCTAAAATCGAACAAAAAGTTGGTTTAACCGACGTAACATTGGAATATTCAAGACCTTCCATGAGAGGTCGAACCGTTTTTGGAAATCTTGTACCTTACGGTAAAATTTGGCGGTTAGGAGCCAATGCAAATACTAAAATTTCTTTTAGTGATGATGTTATGATTGGTGATAAAAAGTTAGTTGCAGGCTCTTATGCTGTTTATGCAACACCAAATGAAGGTTCATGGGAGGTTATTTTTTATAATGATGTGACTAATTGGGGAACTCCAGAAAAATGGGATGACGCTAAAGTTGTTGCCAGAACGACTTCTCAAACATTTGCTTTACCTATGGATATTGAAACATTTACAATGAGTTTTGATAATGTATCAAATGGCTCTGCAACCCTTGGAATGTTTTGGGAAAATGTATATGTTGGCGTAGAATTTATGGTGCCAACCGATGACAAAGTTTTAACCAGTATTAACGATGTAATGAATGCCAATCCAACAGCCAATGATTACTATGCGGCCGCTGTTTATTATTCACAAGAAAATAAAGATATTAAAACAGCTTTAAAATGGATGGAAAAGGCTATGTCTATGACTGAAAAACCAGCTTTTTGGCAATTAAGACAACAATCTTTGATCTATGCGAAAGACGGTAACAAAGAAGCCGCTATAGAAACGGCTAAGAAATCTTTAGAAGCCTCTGAAGCAGCTGGTAATGCAGATTATGTAAAAATGAATAAAGACTCTCTAAAAGAATGGGGAGCTTTATAGTTTAATACTTTTATGATTAGTTTAAGCGCAACTCAAAAAAGTTGCGCTTTTTTTAGTCGTTTTCCTCCAAAATAAAAAGATCTTCAACGAGAACTTTAAAGAGTTTTGAAATTTTAAGAGCCAATACGGTTGATGGAACATACTTGTTTTTTTCCATGGCATTTATGGTTTGCCTGCTAACACTTATTTTTTCGGCTAAATCTGCTTGTGTCATGTTATGAATGGCACGTTGAACTTTAATGTTATTCGTCATGACTGTTGGCTTTTCGTTTTAAAAAATTAAACCTGATGATGAAAAAAATTAATGGCGTAAACATATTATACACTAAAACATCAAAGAATGCCAAATCATAAATGAATAAAATGGTAAATAATAAGATGACGTAATTAAAAATAATGGCCCAAACCAAAGAATCTTTTCTAAGTTTATAAATAAACTCATCTTCAACCTTCTCTTTTGAAAAACCTACAATTAATCCACCTATAATGATGAAAACGGCTATAATTTCATCTAGAATTTCGTTTTCTATAACTTTAAAAAAATGATTTTTGCTATCTATAAATGATTCACTGTAAATAGAGAGTACCTTTATGGAAGGACCCGTAGTTTCAAAATTCGAAACACTTATAAAAATGCCTCCAATAAGTCCGAAAATAAACAAAGGCCATCCTAAAAGTTTGTACTTGTTTGGTAATAAATAATTTGTTTTCATGGAGTTCGTTTTAAAATTAATATTTCAAAAGTAAAATAAACTTTACATATAGACAAATATATTTAACAAAAAGTAACAATAATCATACTAAATATTTTAATAATTCAACTTTATTAGTTTTCTAACCGCATCCAAAGTTGAAATTAAATCTTGACTGAATTGAAAAGACATCAACTGACTTTCAGTTTTTCCATGCCTTAGCAATTCATTAAAATGAAGCACTTCATATTGGTAACCAATAGATTTGTAATTAAAATCAAAGTGTTCTTCTTTGTTATTGACAAGGATTGAAACGGTTGAAGGGCAATGAAATTGTTTGTTGATTTTAATGGTAGCACGTTCACAGTAAAAGATAGCTTCGGTTGGTAAATCTTCTAAAAGAGAACTTTTTAAATAGGCTTTTACGTTATGGTCATAGGTAAAAATCATATCACAAGAAGCGTCAGCGCCATTATCAAAAAAAGTAGCCTTGGCCTCTATGGATTTAGGGTTTCCTAAGGTAGATAATGCTGCAAAAATAGGGTAGATGCCTATGTCTAGAAGGCTACCGCCACCTAATGACTTATTAAATAATCTGGAGTCGTTATTAAAGGCTCTAAAAAAACCAAATGAAGCTTCCATGTTTAATACATTGCCATAGGTTTTGTTATGTAACTGATTGATAACAAATTGATAATGTGGCAGAAAACGGGTCCAAAGAGCTTCCATGAGCAGGACGTTCTTTTCTTTTGACTTAGTAATCATGTTTTCAACTTCACTATGATTCATTGCAAAAGGCTTTTCACATAGAACAGCTTTACCATGGTTTAAGCATAAAAGTGTGTTGTCATGATGCAGAGCATGAGGTGTAGCAATGTATATGGCATCTATATTTTTATCATTTACCAAATCTTCGTAGCAACTGTAAACTTTCAGTGCGTTATAAGTTAAAGCAAATTCATTGGCTTTTTCTTCTGATCTGGAAGCTACCGCATGCAGTTGAGCTCCTTCAATAGTTATTAAATCTTGAGCAAATTTATGAGCGATGTTTCCTAAGCCCATAATGCCCCATCGAATGGTGTTATGTTGTAATTGTTTTGTCATGGTTGTAAAGTAATTGTAAAATATATGCAATGGTAATAACGATGATGCATCCAACAAAATTCAGCCATAGAAAGGGAAGATTAATCTTTTCGTACTCATTTAAAAGAAATAAGCTTATAACAATGCCTTGCGTGATGATAGCGGCCATAAAAACAGCATTTCCTTTAACAAATTTGAAGAAAAATGCAATCAAGAAGATTCCCAATACATTACCGTAAAAAATAGAGCCAATAATATTAACCAACTGAATTAAATTTTCGGCAAGATTGGCAATGCAAGCTACCAATATAGCCATGATCCCCCAGGCAAACGTGAACCATTTAGAGGCTTTTACCATGTGTTCTTCAGATTTTTCTGAGGTATTTCTTTTATATAAGTCAATGGTAGTTGTTGAACCTAAGGCATTTAATTCACTGGATGTACTGGACATGGCTGCACTTAGAATAACTGCTAAAAGTAATCCTATAAGCCCTCGAGGTAAGTTGTTTAAAATGAAATGAATAAAAACATAATCTTTATCATTACTTTCAACTTTAACAGCTTGTTTTTCGGCAGCTTTATCTATAAGAAGTTTGGCCTTATTTCTAATCTCGTCACTAGAATGATTGGCCAATAAAATTGATTTTGAAAGCTCATCAGGTTCATTTTGATTTATAAAATCTTTAATCTGTAACTGCTTGTTGTTAAATTGATCTTTTTGTTCTTTTTGAAGGGCTTTAAACTCATCAGCATATTCAGAATTTAACACAAGTTCTGTTGCCGTTGGATTAAAATTTAAAGGCGCTTCATTAAATTGATAAAACACAAAAACCATAACGCCAACCAATAAAATAAAGAATTGCATGGGGACTTTTAAAAGCCCGTTAAATAATAAGCCCAGCTGCATTTCTTTTACAGATTTTCCAGATAAATAGCGCTGAACTTGGCTTTGGTCGGTTCCGAAATAAGAGAGCATTAAAAAAGTTCCGCCAATAATACCGCTCCAAAAGGTGTATCGATTATTCAAATTAAAACTAAAATCTAGGATTTCCATTTTACCGCTTGCACCAGCTATTTCAAGGGCTTTTGTGAATGAAATATCTTGAGGTAATTTACTAACGATTAAAAAAAAGGCGACTAACATACCCGAAAAAATAACAATCATTTGGTGTTTTTGAGTCACATTAACGGCTCTGGTGCCTCCAGAAACTGTGTAGATAATCACTAACAACCCAATCAAAATATTGAGCGATAACAAATCCCATCCTAAGACTACCGACAGAATAATGGCAGGAGCAAAAATGGTGATACCGGCGGCTAAACCTCGTTGAATTAAAAATAAGATGGCCGTTAAGGTTCTTGTTTTTAAATCAAATCTTTTTTCTAAAAATTCATATGCGGTATATACATTGAGTCTGTGGTATAATGGGATGAAAACCATACAAATAATAATCATGGCTATGGGCAATCCAAAATAAAATTGAACAAACCCCATACCATCATTGAACGCCTGACCTGGTGTTGATAAAAATGTAATGGCACTGGCTTGGGTTGCCATTACAGACAATCCTATGGTCCACCATTTTGAAGTATTCCCACCTTTTAAATAGTCGTTTACGTTTTTACTACCACGAGTCTGCCATGTACCATAAATAACAATAATCAATAAGGTAAGACCTAAAATAACCCAATCTATCCAGTTTAATGCTTGCATGGTTAAAAGGATTTCATGATTATATAAAACACAATAATATACACAAGATTAGCAATTAAAATTATGGAGTATAATGTCAACCAAGGTTGTTTAGGTTGTTCGTTGTCGGTCATTTTTAGTTGTTTATTTTTGCCTCAAGTTTTATGTCTTCTTTTCCTATGGAAAGCATATTTGCAAATAATCTGTAGGCTCCAGAAACGCCTTCTGGAAATTCTCTAAAAAAACTTAATCCAGTATAGATGTAATAGCCCTTTCCATGTTTAGCAACGAGTAAGCTACCATTTTTTGGGCTTTCATTTTGATCGTTCATAGATAAAATAGGCGAGAAGGCTTCTGACCATTTATTAGGAAAATATAAGCCGCGCTCTTGCGTCCAACCTTCAAAGTCTTTTTGAGTAATTTTGTTAGGATAATTTAAGATAGGATGATTAGGGTTTAAAAAACGGACTTCCGAATTTTCATCGGTTACCCGATCTCTAGAAAGCGTTAAGTCATAAGGCGCTAAATCATCAACTTGTAATCTGGAATTTGTGTTGTATTGAACAATCATATTGCCACCATTTTCAACAAAATCAAACAATATTTGTTGTTTATATTTTAAATCTTCTATGGTGTTATAGGCTCTAATGCCAATCACAACGGCATCAAATCTACTTAAAACCTCTTCGTTAATATCCTTCGGATTTATTATGGCAACATGATATCCAATTTGTCTAAGGCTTTCAGGCAATACATCGCCAGCACCTTCAATATAAGCAATGTTTTCACCTTTCTTTTCAATATTTAATCGAACTACTTTACTTTCACTGGGTAATAAAACCGTTTGAAATGGAATATGGTCATAGGCTATTTCAATCAGCTCTCTTGTATAAATGGTATCATCAACATTTACCATAGGCGAAATAAGCCCTTCACTTTGATTTTTTGGAGGAATAATCGTGAAAACAACGGTTTGCTCTTCACCTTTATGGGCTATGGAGACCATTTGTTTTTCAGGATATACAGTCCAATCTTTTGGATGCGCTATGGAGACAAATCCTTCCATAAAATCTTTACCAGCTTTTACAATAACTGAGATATCTTTTTGCTTGTCATTTTCAAAAATGATGACTTTTTCTGTGATTTTGGATGAAGCTACAGGAATAATTTCAAAAGGTTTATACATTTCACCTTTAACAGGGTCGTTAGTTTTATAAACCAAAGGTTTAATAAACTCCATGGGTGTGTTTTCAATGTCTAGTTTGAATGTAGCATAATACACCACAGGTGTTTCTGGTTTTCCAATAAGATTTATATCATCAACCTTATACAAGCCTAAAGTTCCTTTTGAAGTTAGCCAATAAGGTGTTGTTGGTTCTTGATTTTTTGAAATGACTATAGTATCTTTTAAAAGTTCTTTTTTATTGTTTTCTAAAACAAAACGTTTGTATAATGTTTTATGCTGTCTGTCTGTAATGGTTAATCCAGTAAAAACAATGTTGGTGTTGCTACGGTTAACCATCTCAATAGCAATTGGTACTCGAGCATGTTGTGTTGCATGATTTGTGTTGGCTACCGCTTCTAAATATAAACCAGAACATGCCAATAGGATGTCTTTAATTTCTTTAGATTTTATGGTTCTCCAATGCGAGTCTTCTAAATTCTCAATCAATTTATAAGCTTTAACCAATTGAGGAACTGATGCCGAAGGATTTGTGAAATCAAAATCTGTTTGTACTTTTAACAGGATGTTTTCTATGGCCTTTCCACCTTTTACACGATTCCAAGACGTATCAATACCTTCAAAAATATTGGTTTTATCTTGTGGTAATGAGCCTTTGATAAGTTCTATATATTCTAACTCTTTACCTCTGCTACCAGTACTTCCAAAGCCTTGAGATTGGTGTTTGCTTCGGCTTAATGCTGCAATTTCTGGATTGCTTAAACCATTTAATGGAAAGTAAACACCTGTATCTATACTTAACAAATTGGTTTTGTCTGCGTTATCAAATTTTTCCTGGCTGCCATAAAACCACCATGAGGTATTAAAAAATTCTCTTTTTGGTTGCCATAAACTGGTGCTTTTGAGTTGTTCTGGGTAAGCTGAAGGATTATTGGCTAAATCAAACGCTTCTACACTTAACATGGCTGAACTGGTATGATGCCCATGGGTGCTTCCCGGACTTCTATGATCAAAACGATTGATGATGATATCTGGCTTAAAGGTTCTGATAGCCAGAACCACATCGGATAAAACGTCATTTCTATTCCAAATGGCTAAAGTTTCATCAGGATGTTTTGAATAGCCAAAATCGTTAGCTCTGGTAAAAAGCTGTTCGCCACCATCCATTTTTCTCGCGGCCAATAACTCCTGGGTTCTAATAACTCCTAACAATTCGCTAATTTCAGGACCAATTAAATTTTGTCCACCATCACCACGAGTTAGCGCTAAATAAGCGGTTCTTGCTTTTAATTCATTAGATAAATAAGAAATCAGGCGGGTATTTTCGTCATCTGGATGTGCTGCTATGTACATAACAGACCCAAGAAAATTTAATTTTTGGATGGATTGATAGATCTCTGATGCATTAGGTTTTTTGGGTTGTTGTGCGTAATTTATAAATGAAAAAAATAGAAGTAAAAATGTAAAAAGTCTTGATTTTTGCATTATTTAATTGTTTGGAATGAATCAAATATAGAAAAAGATACCAGCCAACTCGTAGCTTTTAATGTTTCTTTAACGAAATAAAAGAAAAAATTAAAACCATTTTTTCTTTTTAAAATAATAAAGCATGGAAAGGAACACAACGACCATAATTCCACATAAAATAAAATAAGCGTATTTGTAATGAAGTTCAGGCATATAATCGAAATTCATGCCGTAAATACCTGCCATAAACGTAAGCGGGATAAATATGGTCGATATAATGGTTAATACTTTCATAACCTCATTCATTTTATTGCTTATGGTGGTCATGTACATATCCATAAGACTCCATATCATTTCTCTATATATTTCAATATTTTCTGAGATTTGAATAACGTGGTCATAAACATCTCTAAAAAAATGAATGGTTTTATCTTTTATAAAGTCACTTTCATTTTTTTCTAGTTTACTAATAATCTCTCGTAAAGGAAAGATTGCGCGACGAACTTTAAGAACTTCACGCTTTAAATTTTGTATTTGCTGACTTATTTCTTCTTGAGAAAATCCGTTGAATAAATTGTCTTCTAAATCTTCAATTTTATTACTTAGCGTTTCAACAATGATATAATAATTATCTACTATGGCATCAATTAAAGCATAAAGTAAATAATCTGAACCCAATGTTCTAACACGTCCTTTAGCAAGTCTTATGCGCTCTCTTAAAGGGTTAAAAACATCACCTTCAGCTTCTTGAAAGCTTAGTACATAAGTATCTCCTAAAATAAAACTTACTTGTTCTGATATAAATTGCTCATCATTATCATAATAAAGCATGTTTAAAACAATGAAAATATAATTATCATATTCATCTATTTTAGGTCTGTGCGATGTGTTAACAATATCTTCTAAAGTAAGTGAATGTAAATGGTATTCTTTTCCAATTTTTTCAATAGCATCTACATGATTTAAGCCATTAAAATTAATCCATGTTACTGTTTCGGTAGTTTTATAATGAAAAACATCTTCAATGTTTGCATGAACTTTTTCTTGAATAGTTTCAGAATTGTAATCAAATGACTCTATGAAGAGTTTTTGCGTTTCTTTGTTGCCGGTATAAACAATAGAACCAGGACTTAATCCAATTTTCTTATTATGCTTTAGTGTTCTTTTTTTTTTACCCATATGACATTAATATTCTTTTAAAGATAAGGTTTTATTCATAATCTTCATCTATAGCATCTTTTTGAATCAATGTCACGGCTTTTTGTAACATAAGATTATTGGGATAGGTAACCAAATTACCATTGTCTAATCTTAGATGAAGTTGAAAAGCACCAATATCTTCAATAATGGCTTCCAAAGGAAAATCGTTATCATGAATCATAATTTTATCACCAACTTTATATGGAAAAGAAAAAAACATGATGACTCCAGAAGTGATATTACTTAATATGGACCATATGGCAAATAATCCAATACCTACTACAGCAAAAACAGAAGAAAATACTAAGGCAATTTGATTGGGCTCAACACCAAGTATGATGGTCTGGATGAGCAAAGCAATTAACAATAGAGTAACCGTAATATATTTTGAAATAAGTTTTACTCTTGCAATATTTATGTTACTGCGTCTACCAATACTGTAAACTATTTTTTTTAAAATATAATTGATAAGAAAAAAGAAAAATAAGAGAATAATGGTTTCAATGATTTCCCATTGATATAGTTTGAAAATGGTTTCCATCTGTTTAATTTATTGCTTTAGAGGTTTGACGCCATGCCCTTGTTTATTATTTTGTACGCTTTGCAATAACTTAAAGGACTTTACATAAGGTTAAAAGTTAGTATAAAGATACAATGATTTAATTTTTTAATTCTAAATTATCAACCAACAATTTTTAAAAGCGTATTATAAACGAGGTGCATTGGAAGACCCATAACATTAAAATAAGAGCCTTCCATTTTGGTAACACCAATTTGGCCAATCCATTCTTGAATGCCGTAGGCTCCAGCTTTGTCAAAAGGTTTGCATTTTTTTATATAGTATAAAATCTCTTCATCGGTAAGATTTTTAAAAGTCACTTTTGTGATATCGTTTACGGTTTTTTGAAATCCTGTTGTGGTAAAACAAACCGATGTAATAACATCATGGGTTTTATTACTTAAAGATTTTAACATATTAACCGCATCGGTTTCATTAATGGGCTTCCCTAAAGCTTTGTTTTCGTGCCAAACAATGGTATCGCTGGTAATGAGAATGTCATGGTCCTTAAGTTCGTCTTTAAATGGCATGGCTTTTAATTGAGATAAATAATCACTAATCTCAAAATGTCTTAATCTAAAAGGATAGTCTTCCTTAATGGGTTTTAATCTTATTTCAAAATCCAACCCTAACTCTTTAAAGAATAATTGCCTCCTTGGTGAGCCAGAAGCCAAGATGATTTGATGGTTTTTAAGTTGTTCATTTAGCATTAGTGCAATAAGATAAATGGATAGAGTAATATAGAAAGCATACCCAATAGCATGACGAATTTAAGAACATTACTGATCGTGTGAAACTCTCTTTTTGTTTTGGCATTAAATATTAAAATACAAAGATAAATAAGTGGTGCAATGATAAAAATCAAATAATATATAACGGCTACAGGTTGCTTGTACAAGGTATTATTTACGTAATAAATTATGGCTACTAAAGGAATAAGACACGTTACAAAAAGTAATGTTGTTGCGCGTTTCCGTCCTATTACAATAGGCAGTGTATGCATGCCTGTTTTATAATCGCCATCAAAATCTTCAAGGTCTTTGGCTATTTCACGAATCAAATTTATCATAAAAGCAAATAGGGCATAATTTAATAAAATTCTAAAAAAAACCAATTGAATGCCTTGATTTTGGTTTGTCATGGCAGGAATTAACTCAAAAATGCCAACGATTAAAACGCTTAAAGCCACTAAAATAGAAATGGTAATATTACCCAATAAAAAAGTTTGTTTTAAATAGCTAGCATATACATAGAGTAGAGCAGAAATAACCACGAAAATGGCAAAAAATTCATTTTTCCCTATTGCGTAAGAAATATAAAACCCTATAAAAACCCCAGTAACATTGAGAATTATATATAAATTATAGGCAACTTTTTTAGAAATCACTTTACCAATGACAACTTTTTCTGGTTTGTTTATCAAATCCGTTTCAATATCATAAATATCATTAATCACATAACCAGCAGCGGCAATACAGATAGTACTTAATATTAACAGAAAAAACTGAAACGTATTTAAAGCCGTACTAACTCCAAATGGATGGAATAATGCATATTTAATTAAGCATTGTACAAGCGCAATCATGAACAAATTTTTCCAACGAATTAGTTTTAGAAAGCTTGGCATTTTGTGATAAATTTTAACAAATTCAAAAGTATTTTTTAATAGTATAAGAATTAATCATATTTAGCATCAAAGTTTTTGCGCCATTGTTCCTGAACTTTCAAAACTTGCTCAATCACATCTCTTGCGGCACCATAACCACCATTTTTATGTGAAATATATTTTGAAATATTTTTTATTTCAGGAACGGCATCTTGCGGGCAACAAGGCAATCCAACCAATTGCATGACCTGATAATCTGGTAGGTCATCTCCCATGTACAAAACATTTTCAGATTTGATGTTGTATTTTGAAAGGAAAGCATGTAATTGCTCAATTTTATTATGAGTACCAAGGTAAATCTCTTTAATTCCCAAGCCTTCTAAACGAATTCGAACCCCTTCATTAGAGCCACCAGAAATGATAGCGATGTGATATCCTAAATCTACCGCTGTTTTTAAAGCATAACCGTCTTTAACATTCATGGTTCGTAACAAATCACCGCTTGCCGTAACGTGCACAGAGCCATCTGTTAAAACACCATCTATATCAAAAATAAACGTGGTAATATGTTGTAGGTATTCTTTATAGCTTTTTTCTTCCATGGGTATGTTGTATTGACGCTGTTAGTAGCTCATAAATGATTTTATGAGATGAATGTTCTAATTGTTTTAAATGCTTTTTAATAGTTTTTTTGTCGTTTCTTCTGGCAGGACCTGTTTGTGCCATATAAGGAGATAAGGTTTGAATTTTATTGGCCGTTTCAAGGATGAGTGGTTTTAATAATTCAAATTCAGTTCCGGAGGACTCTACAATTTCATGGGCTATTCTGTACAGTTGATTGGTAAAATTATTTACAAAAACAGCAGCTAAATGTAAAGAACTTCGTTGCTCGCTATTAACCTTGTAGCATATACTTCCAATAGATTCAGCCAACAGTTTTAAAGTATTATAATCTTCTTTTTTAAGGGTCTCTATGCAAAATGGTACTTTGGTAAAATTGACTTCAGCGTCTTTGCTAAACGTTTGCAAAGGGTAAAAAACCCCACGATGATTTTTTTTATCTAAATCGTGTAAACCAACACTTCCTGATGTATGAACAACCAATCTGTTTTCAAAAGGAAGTTGAGATGATAATTTTGAAATAGCATCATCGCTAATGGCAATAATATAAACGTCTGCAGGTTTTAATAAAGCTAAATCATCAATCACTTCAACCTCATTTTTATAAAAATCAATAACTTTTAAATGCCTGCTAAACCATTGATTTACAGCCATATTTTCAGCTTTACTAAAAGCTTTGTACAAATGTGTGGCTACATTACCAGAGCCAAGAATAACTACAGAAATCATAATGCTAAAATAAGTAAGTTGGGCATTAAATAAAAGTCTATTAACGTATCTTTGTTGTCCATGGAAAAAAAAGATATTACTACCCGAGAAGATGTTTTCTTATTGGTCAGTTCATTTTATAAAAAAGTGAGAAAAGACGATTTGTTAGCGCCTTTTTTTAATGAAACCATTAAAGATTGGGATGAACATTTAATACGATTAACCACCTTTTGGGAATCGAATTTATTTTTAAAAACTAAATATTCCGGAAATCCACTAAAAGTTCATGTAAATGTTGATAAGCATTTCAATTATACCATTTCTCAAATACATTTTGGTGTTTGGTTAAACCTTTGGTTTCAAACGGTTGATGAATTATTTTTAGGAGAATATGCAGAAAACGCCAAAAGCAGAGCCCGCAAAATGAGCACTTTTATGTATCTTAATATCTTTGATTCTAGAGCTAAAGATTAAATGGAATGATTATAATTTAACACAGATTTATATGATTAATATCATTTTAGAGTGCGCAAAAAGCCTTAAATTTGTTGAACTTTTAAGATATCAATCACCATGTTAAAAAAAATAACCAATAGTCTTTTTTCAACCCGTTTTACCGCTATTTTATTCATACTTTTTGCTGCTGCAATGATTGCAGGAACTTTTTTAGATGCCGGACAGAAAACATCTCCAACTCCATATACAAGAACCTTAATTTACAATGCTTGGTGGTTTGAAGCTATTTTAGTGTTTTTTGTTATTAATTTTTCTGGCAATATTTTTAAATATAAGCTTTACAAAAAAGAAAAATGGGCAACACTCACGCTTCATTTGTCATTTGTGTTTATTCTGTTAGGAGCTTTTATTACCAGATATGCAGGTTTTGAAGGCATGATGTCTATAAGAGAAGGCGCTACTGAAAATAAATTCCTTTCTCTAAATACTTATTTAACAGCCTATATTGATGGTGATTATATGATAGATGGCGTGCCTCAACGATTGCCTATTGAGAAAGTGGTTGATTTTTCGCCAAGACTCGATAATAAATTTGAAATTCAAACAAAATATAACAACCAACCTGTAAATATTGAATTAGTTAAGTTTTTGCAAGGGGCAGAAGAAGATATCGTACCTGATGAAGCAGGTGAAAATTATCTAAAAATTGTGGAGGCAAGTGATAATGGTGCCCATAATCATTTTCTCAAAGAAGGACAGATTATGATCATTCATAATGTGCTTTTTACGCTTAATTCACCAACAAAAGGCGCTATTAACATTACCAATAACGACGATGGAATTTTTATTGAATCACCTTTTGAAGGTGAATACATGACCATGGCCACCATGGCTCAAGGTAAATTGGTTAAAGATAGCATTCAACCTCTTAATTTAAGATCTAGATATGTTTTTGGCAATTTTCAAATGGTTTTTCCAAAGCCAGTTATTAAAGGAAAATTCGATTTAGTAAAAAAATCACAAATGCTAAACACGTATGATGAAGATGGATTATTACTAAAAATATCAACAAAAGGTGAAACTAAAACAGTTGGAATTCTTGGTGGTAAAGGGTCGAATAATGGGTTTAAAAAAGTAAAAATAGGAGGATTGGATATTCATCTTCAATATGGTGCAAAAGTACTAGAATTACCATTTTCAATCAAGTTAAATGATTTTGAAGCGGAACGTTATCCAGGAACCGAACGCGGATATTCATCATATTCAAGTAAAGTAACCGTTTTGGATAAGGAAAAAGGTGATTTTGATTATAAAATTTTTATGAACAACATTTTGGAACATCGCGGATATCGATTTTTTCAATCTAGTTTTGATCCCGATGAAAAAGGAACAGTGCTTTCTGTTAATCATGATTTTTGGGGAACCTGGGTAACCTATTTGGGATATTTTATGTTATTCTTTGGTTTAATGGCTATTATGTTTAGTAAACATACTCGTTTTGGTTTTCTTAAAAATCAATTGGATACCATTAAAGCCAAAAAAGCTAAGATTCTTACGGTATTATTATTAGTGTTTGGATTGAATGCATTTTCGCAAGGGCATTCTGAAAATGATGGACACGATCATTCAAAACCAACTAAAATTCAAATTGATTCGGTTTTAAAGGCCAATATAACACCTAAAGAGCACGCCGATAAATTTGGTCATTTAGTGATTCAAGATCTTAGTGGTCGTATGATGCCTGTAAACACTTATGCATCAGAAATGTTAAGAAAACTAAGCAAAAATGATGTTTATGGTGAGTTTGATGCCAATCAGGTCTTTTTATCCATACAAGAAAGTCCTATGCTTTGGTACAACGCACCAATCATTTATTTAAAACTTAAAAAAGCAGATTCCATAAGACAACTGATTGGATTGGATAAAGAAGAAAAATATGCAACGCTTGCTCATTTTTTCACGGATAACGGAGAATATATATTGGCGCCTTTCTTGGACGAAGCATACAAAGCTCAAGTGCCAAACGCATTTCAAAAGGAATTTAAAGAAGCAGATCAGCGAGTAAATTTATTGTACAACACCATTGAAGGTAGATCTCTTAAAATATTTCCGCTTCCTAATGATGCCAATAATAAATGGATTTCTTCGGCAGAATATAGATCCCAAAAATACCAAGTACAGGATTCCTTATATGCCAATTTTATCAACAATGGTTTTAGAGCTTATTTATTCACATTAAATGAAGCAAAGAAAAACAACAACTTTAAAGAAGCCGAAAAGCTTTTAGAAGCCTTCAAAAAAACTCAGCATCAATATGGTGCCTCTGTAATGATAAGCGATAAAAAAGTTAAAACGGAAGTTTTATATAACCACTACGATATTTTTAAAAAGCTATTTAGTTGGTATATGTATGCAGGGTCTTTGCTATTTATTGTTCTTATTATTCAAATTTTTAAAAGCAATAGCAAGGCCATAAAAATTACAGTAACCACTTTTAAAATCATTGTTTTGTTGCTCTTTGTATTACATACTTTGGGTTTAATTGCCAGATGGTACATTTCGGGTCATGCGCCTTGGAGTGATGCTTATGAATCGATGATTTATGTAGCTTGGGCTACCATGCTGTTTGGACTTTTATTTGGAAGAAAAAGTGACCTTACCATAGCATCAACTGCTTTTGTTACTTCCATGATTTTAATGGTAGCTCATTGGAATTGGATGGATCCAGCCATTGCAAACTTGCAACCCGTTTTAAATAGCTATTGGCTCATGATTCATGTGGCTGTTATTGTAGCCAGTTATGGACCGTTTACTTTAGGAATGATTTTAGGGTTAGTGGCTTTATTCTTAATGATTTTTACCAATAAGTCCAATAAAGAAAAAATGGCTCTTAACATTAATGAGCTATCCATTATTAATGAAATGGCTTTAACCGTTGGTTTGGTTATGCTTACCATTGGAAACTTTTTAGGTGGTATGTGGGCCAACGAAAGTTGGGGACGCTATTGGGGTTGGGATCCAAAAGAAACTTGGGCACTTATAAGTATTATGATTTATGCATTAGTACTTCATATGCGTTTAATTCCTGGTCTTCGTGGAAAATGGTTGTTCAATCTTATGGCAGTAGCTGCCTTTGGAAGTATTATGATGACTTATTTTGGCGTTAATTTTTACCTCGCAGGATTACATTCTTATGCTAGTGGAGATCAAATTGTAAGCGTTAAATTTATTTTTGGAGCTATCATATTTTTAGCAGTAGTAGGGTTCTTTGCTTACAGAAAATATAAGGTTTATTATAAGAAATAAAAAATTTTATATGATTTTTGCTTAGTTAGTATTTTATTTTATAAATTACTAAACTAAACCAATCTATGTGAAGAATTTTATAAAAAAAGCAGGCCTACCCAATCTATTTATGCTTTTGCTTTGTGTCGCAATTATTTTTGTGGCTGAGTATTTGTTTACATCTGGAGATCAATTACACGGTATTTTTGTTGGGCTTTGGGCGCCAACTCTTTTAGGGTTTATGATTTACTTAAAACTAATAAAGGATGGACGCTAATGCTGTAATTATATGGTTTTCTGTATTGGTGTCAGCATGTGTTGTTGTTTGGGCATTTCTTGCTATTAGAGAATTTGACAAAACCGATAGAGATTAATATTTTTCTTTTTTTAATTATGACAAAAGGCCGATTAGAAGCATTTACAGACGGTGTTTTAGCCATTATTATAACCATTATGGTTCTGGAGCTAAAAGTACCGCATGGAGGTGATTTTGAAGATTTAAAACCACTAATTCCTGTATTTGGCAGTTATATTCTAAGCTTTATTTATTTGGCAATTTACTGGAATAATCACCACCACATGATGCAGACGGTTAAGCATGTTTCAGGTAGTGTTTTATGGGCCAATATGCATTTGTTGTTTTGGCTTTCTTTAATTCCCTTTGTTACAGGATGGATGGGCGAAAACCATTTTACAGAAGCCTCTGTATTTTTGTATGGTATGGTATTATTGGCAGCAGCTATAGCTTATTTTATTTTACAATTTTTAATTATTAAAAGTCATGGTAAAGACTCCATTTTAGCAAAAGCTTTGGGTAAAGATTTAAAAGGAAAAATATCTCCAATCATGTACATCATAGGAGTTATTGGTTCTTTTTATAGTATATGGATTTCTGGATCTATGTTTGTTTTGGTAGCTATAATTTGGCTTATTCCAGATAGGCGAATAGAAAAAGCTCTTAATTGAAAATTGTAAATCAAGTTTTGAGATGATTGGTCTTAATATATAGAGCTACCTGAAGTCTATTCACATCAATACCATTTATTTTTTGATTTACATATCCAAATTGAATGTTGTTTGCTTCTAAAATTTGAATTCCAACACCTGCATATAAGCAATTTTCAGTAAGTACTTTATCTTGTAAGTTTGCAAAAATTTCATCGCTTAACACAATGAATAAAAATTTATTTAGAGCTATTGAATTTCCAAATTGATATCTAATTCTATTAAGCGTAATATTTTCATCTAAATCATTCAAAAATCTCTTTTCTAACCGCAATTTCTTATAAACAGTTAAATTTGATAGTTGATAGTTGATAGTTGTAACTAATTTGTTCAA
>PFKE01000090.1 GCA_002784145.1 Flavobacteriaceae bacterium CG_4_10_14_3_um_filter_33_47
TATTTATTAAAAAGCTTGTCTGAAGCTGACCTCAATAAAACCTTTATTCATCCTGAAACCAAGAAAGTAGTTCTTTTAAAACAGAATATTGGCATCTATGCCTGGCACAGCAACCATCATTACGCACATATTGATAATTTATTAAAAAGAAATCACTGGATTTAATGTTATTTATATGATTAGACCTGTTCATCTTAACGACGCTCAACAACTATTAGATATTTATAATTATTATGTGGTAAATACCACTGTAACTTTTGATTTGGAGGCACTTTCCTTGGATACGTTTTCTGATAAAATAAAAAGTATTATTTCAGACTATCCTTTTGTGGTCTATGAAGAGAACCATGAAATTTTAGGGTATGCTTACGGTAGCAGGTTTAGACTTAAACCAGCCTATAATCATACGGTAGAATCGACCATTTATATAAAACACGGACACCACGGAAAGCAAATAGGAAGTCAATTGTATCAAGAATTGTTGCATTTACTCAACCAAAAAAACTTTCATATTGTGCTAGGTGTTTTAACGTTACCCAATGAAGCTAGTGTGAAACTTCATGAGAAATTTGGGTTTAAACAAGTGGCTTTTTTAAATGAAGTTGGCTTAAAATTTGGAACTTGGCAAGATGTTGGATTTTATCAACTAAGGTTTTAATTTTTTACTTCCATTTAATATTGCAGCCAATACTGGGTTTTTGTGGTTTTAAATTTTCTTTATTTTCTAGCAAGCAATCTAAGGCATTGCGCAAATCATTGCCAGTAACTAATACAGCATTTCCTGGACGAGAATCATCCAATTGTCCTCTGTACGTTAATTTTAAATGGCTATCAAACACATATAAGTCTGGTGTGCAAGCAGCCTTATAAGCTTTAGCAACGTTCTGGCTTTCATCATATAAATAAGGAAAAGGATATTGCTCATTTTTAGCATGGATTTTCATCTTTTCTGGACCATCTTGCGGATACTTCACAGCATCATTACTGGAAATAGCTATAAAACCAATCTCTTTTTTTAAATAGGTGTTCGCTATGTTTACCAATTCAGAATTTATATGAATAACAAACGGACAGTGATTGCAGATAAACATAATAACCGTTCCTTTCCTTCCTTTTAAATCATTTAACCCATACATTTTTTCAGAATTGGTATCAAATAACCAAAAGTCTGGTGCATTTGTGTTTAAAGCAATCATATTTGAAGGCGTTTGTGCCATAATTTAAAAGTTTTATGCTAAGTTCGTGATAATTTGTATTTTTAAAAAATGAGCAACACCATTTTATTTGAAGATTTCGCCAAAGTAGATTTACGTGTAGGTACTATCTTAGAGGTGAACGATTTTCCACAAGCTAAAAATCCAGCCTATCAACTCACTATTGATTTTGGGAGTTTAGGCATTAAAAAATCATCGGCACAGATTACGACCTTATATACAAAAGAAGCTTTGATCAACAGGCAGATTGTTGCCGTTGTTAACTTTCCGCCAAAGCAAATTGCTAATTTTATGAGTGAGTGCTTGGTTCTTGGCGCTGTTAATGGAAAAGATGTCATGTTGTTAAATCCTGAAATTAAAGTCAAAAATGGTTCAATCATTGCATAAGTCTTAATATTTTTAAAAGATAAAAAAGTATGGTTATTATATCTTTTTTTTGAATATGTCAAGCAGTATCAAAAAACATATATAAAGCTAATTTTGTAAGTTAACTGGTTGAGTTATTATTGAAAAAAATTTGAGAAATATGACTAAAATCATTTTTATTTTCAAGAATGAAATTCCATTATATAAAAAGTAAAAAAATGATTAAAACCCTTGATTTTAGGGCGTTTAAAATTTATTTGCATTAATTTTTTAAAGTACATTTGCATAAAATTAATACACATGAATAAAGCAATTTATATAGCAACTAGCGAACCTAATAGTGGAAAATCCATTGTTGCATTAGGTCTAATGAGAATGTTGTTAGGCAAAACGGCTAAAGTAGGATATTTTAGGCCTATTATTGATAGTGACTCAACTGACAAAAAGGACAATCATATCAATACCATTTTAACTCACTTTGATTTAAATATTGATTATAAAGATGCGTTTGCTTTTACACGAACAGAATTTATTAATAAAAGAAATGAAGGTAAAGAAGGAGAGATTTTTGATACCATTATAGAGAAATACAAGGTATTAGAAGATAAGAACGATTTTATGTTGGTTGAAGGCACCGATTTTTCTGGTGAAGGAGCTGCAATAGAGTTAGATGCTAATATATTAATAGCTAAAAATTTAGGAATTCCAGCTATTATTGTTTCTAGTGGTATAGGAAAAAGTTTAGATGAATTTGTTGGTGGTTTGCATTTAGCTTATGACTCATTTACAGACAAAGAAGTTAAGGTTCTCGCCGTTATTGCAAATAAAGTGCAAGAGGAAAACATAAAAATTGTCATTGATGGTGTTGAGAAAAATTTACCAAAAGATGTCATTGTTAATGCAATTCCTTTAATTCCTTCCTTAAAAAATCCTACAGTAAAAGAAATAGCTAAGGCTATTGATGCTAAAATTTTATTTGGAGAAGAATATATTAATAATCAGACCGATAGTTTTAAAGTTGGCGCCATGCAACTGCGTAATTATTTAACGCAACTTGAACAAGACTGTTTGATCATTACACCAGGCGATAGAGCAGATATTATTCTTGGAGCCTTGCAAGCCAATATTTCAAGTAATTATCCATCCATTTCTGGAATTGTATTAACAGGAGGTTTAATTCCTGAAGAGCCCATTGTTAAATTGATTGATGGTTTACAACAAATAGTTCCTATTCTGTCAGTAAAGTTTGGAACCTTTGAAGTAGCCAATAAAATAGGAGCCGTAAGATCTCATATGTATGCAGAAAATAAGGATAAGATAATGATGTCTATAAATACCTTTGAAAAGTATTGTAATATTGATAGGCTATCTGATAAATTCTTAGCCTTTAAAAACAGTGGAATTACCCCTAGAATGTTTCAGTATAACTTATTAAAAAGAGCAAAGACTTCTAGAAAACACATTGTTTTACCAGAAGGAAATGATGATAGAATATTAGCTGCTGCTGCAAGACTCCTTTTAATGGATATTGTTGATTTGACAATACTTGGTGATAAAGATAAAATTATTGAAGGATTTAATCGTTTAGGTTTAAAATTAGACCTTGAAAAATTACATATAATAAACCCACTGGATTCTGAATATACAAAAGATTTTGCTGAAACACTTTTTGAACTTCGTAAAGATAAAGGTGTTACCATTGACATTGCAGAAGATTTAATGAATGATGTATCGTACTTTGGAACCATGATGGTTTATAAAGGTTTAGCAGATGGCATGGTCTCTGGTGCTGCTCATACTACACAGCATACCATAAAACCAGCCTTGCAATTTGTAAAAATGAAACCTTCAGTATCTGTCGTATCGTCCGTATTTTTTATGTGTTTAGATGATAGAGTTTCTGTTTTTGGTGACTGTGCCATAAATCCAAATCCTAATGCTGAACAATTAGCAGAGATTGCGATTTCTTCGGCTGAATCTAGTTTGGCTTTTGGAATAGAACCTAGAATTGCCATGTTGTCCTATTCATCTGGGGCATCAGGTAAAGGGGAAGAAGTTGATAAGGTTAGAAGGGCTACGGAACTAGTAAAACAAAAGCGACCAGATTTAAAAATAGAAGGACCCATTCAATATGATGCAGCTGTTGATATAGGTGTTGGTAAAAGCAAAATGCCTAATTCAGAAGTGGCTGGACAAGCAACAGTATTAATTTTTCCCGATTTAAACACAGGAAATAACACCTATAAAGCAGTTCAAAGAGAAACAGGTTCAGTGGCTATTGGCCCTATGTTACAAGGGCTAAATAAGCCTGTAAATGATTTAAGTAGAGGTTGTACTATTGATGATATTTTTAATACGGTTATTATAACAGCGATACAAGCTCAAGGAATTTAAAAATGAATATATTAGTCATAAACTCAGGGAGCTCATCCATAAAGTATCAATTAATTCAAATGCCCGATGAACATATTATTTGTTCTGGTCTGGTTGAGCGTATAGGATTGGATAATGCTCAAATACATTATAAAACAGCCAATAATAGCATTAAAAATGTTACGGATGTTCCAAACCACAAAGTTGGTTTAGAAAAAGTTTCAGAATTATTAATGGATTCTAAAGTAGGCGTTATAAAAAACGAAAGCGAAATCCATGCTGTGGGTCACCGTGTTGTTCATGGCGGTAGTACTTTTTCAAAAACAACCATTATCAATCAATCTGTAAAAGATAAAATAAAACAGCTTTTTGATTTAGCACCGTTGCATAATCCACCAAATTATGAAGGCATTGAAGTTTCAGAAACTATTTTTACATCGGCTACTCAAATTGCAGTATTTGATACTGCCTTTCATCAAACAATACCTATTGAGGCTTATAAATATGCCATACCTAATGAGTTTTTAGTTGACAAAAAGATTCGTGTCTATGGTTTTCATGGAACAAGTCATAAATATGTGTCTGAAAAGGCCAGAGAAGTCTTGCCAAACAGAGCTTCTAAATTAATTACCATTCATTTAGGAAACGGATGCAGTATCACAGCAGTAAAAGATGGAAAAAGTATGGATCATTCTTTAGGTTTTGGTCCAATGAACGGACTTATCATGGGAACTCGCAGTGGTGACATTGATCAATCCGTTATATTTTATTTAGTAAACGCTTTAAGATATACTTTAGAAGAAGTAAATACTTTATTGCAAAAGAAAAGTGGCTTACAAGGCTTGACTGGTTTTAGCGATTTAAGAGATATTGAAGCGGAAGCAGCAAACGGAAATAAAGATTGCCAGTTGGCATTACTAATGTTTGCATATCGGGTTAAGAAATATATAGGGTCGTATGCTTCAGTATTAAATGGTTTAGACACTATAGTGTTTACTGCGGGCGTTGGAGAGAACTCCATTTTGTTGCGTAAAATGATTTGTGAAGATCTTGACTATTTAGGAATTGAATTGGATCTGGATAAAAACAATGTAAAAGCAAGAGAAATTATCGACATTAGTTCCATTAAATCAAAAGTAAAAGTGTTAGTGATTCCAACCAATGAAGAAATAGAAATTGCCAAACAATCTTTTCATTTAATAAACCCATAGGAAGATTTAAAATATTTTTATTAGTCAGAAATTTGCTGTAAATTAGAGTTCTCCTTCCTAATTTCTATAATTTATTTGACTTTGAATAAAAATTTCGAATATTTAAATTCGTTTTTAGATATCTCTATAGAAACTTTTGAAAAACTTCAAAAGATATCTACATTTAAAAAAGTTGAAGCCAATCAACCAATAGCTAGGGCAGGAAATATATCTTCAAAAATATATTTGTTGGTTTCTGGGCTTATGCGTGTTTATTTAAGCACGGAAAGTGGTAAAGAGTTTAATAAATATTTTTTTATGCCGCTTTGTTTTGTAGGGTCATTTACCTCGCTCGTTAAACAAGAACCCTCTAAGTTAACTTATGAAACGCTTACTGATTGCAAACTTTATGAAATTGATTTTGATGACATACTAAATCTATGTAAGCATGATATAGAAATAAGCAATCTGTATAATAAAATACTAGAGCATATTTTTATTGTCTATGAAGAAAGACTTCTTGAATTAATTTCAATGGATTCTAAGCAACGCTATTTGCAACTTAGAAAACGAATTCCCAATGTTGATACTATGATTCCACAATATCAAATAGCTTCGTATTTAAGTATTTCACCTGTTCAGTTAAGTAGAATTAGAAAAAGTTTAAATTTAATTCATTAACATTTGTTAATGAAAAGTTAAATTCTTTAGAATATATTTACTTGCTTTCCTGAAAACCTAAAGTATAAGGATAGATAACTAACCAACCAACAAAAAAAACAGGTAATAAAGTTACCTGTTTTTTTATATGAATGATTATCAATCCTTATTTCATTTTGATGACAATAAATTCGGTTCGTCTGTTTAACTGGTGATTTTTTTCATCACAATGGATACTTCCATCGCAACCATTTACTAATTGTCGTTCGCCAAAGCCTTCATATTTTGTGATTCTAGATGCGTTTACACCTTTTGATACTAAATAATTGAAGGTAGCTTTTGCCCGCTCCTGAGATAACCAATCATTAAATTTTATGCGACCTCTTGAATCTGTATGCGACTCTATTCTTATCACCATATTTGGATAATCATATAGCATCATTCTAACAATTTTGTCAAGTTCAACAGAAGCGTCTTGTCGTATATTGAATTGTTCATAATTAAAATAGATGGTGTTCAATTCGGCCAACACTACAATATTTTGAACTGGGTTTAAAGATAAATTGGCTGAAATACTGGTAGCTGATTTTGAAATATTTTTTGAAGTTAAAAGTATGGTAGCATCTTCAAACTTAACTTGCTTGGCTAACATTTTATAATCTGTATCTCGGTCTATATTAATTTCGAAATAGCCATTTTCGTCTGTTTCCAATTGAGCTATTTCATTATTGTTAGCGTCGAATAATATTACAATAGCATTAGGAATAGGTTTGTTGTTAATAGCATTATTAACGATGCCTTCAGCTTTAAGCGGTAAAATTCTATGGTAGGCATAAATATCATCACTTCCAACGCCTCCATCTCTGTTTGATGCAAAATAACCACTAATGCCATCTTCACTCATAAAGAATGAAAAATCATCTTTACTTGAGTTTACTGGAACCCCTAAGTTTAAAACACTTACAATAGTTTGGTCTTTATTAGTAATGGTTGCAAAAATGTCTAGAAGCCCTAAACCTTGATGGCCATTGGAAGAGAAGAATAAGGTGTCTTCATTATTAAGAAAAGGAAATACTTCATTTTTACTTGTATTTACAATATTTCCTAAATTTTGAGGACTACCAAACGAACCATCAGCATTAACATCAACATAGTAAATATCTGTTCCACCCAATCCGCCAGGCATATCGGAAGCAAAATATAGCTTCGTATTATCATGGTTTAAAGATGGATGACCCGTTGAAAATTCATCACTATTAAAAGGCAATTCCTCTAAATCAATCCATAAACCATTTTTTAAGGTAGCTTTATAAATTTTTAAATGACTAATTCCGGCTTTGTCTTTTGCTAAACCGTTTTTGTTGTAATTGTTTCTGGAGAAATACATGGTTTTACCATCATTTGTAATGGTTACAGGGCCATCATGATAAACGGAATTAACCTCTCCTTTTAATTTTGATTTATGGTTAACAATGCTATCATTGCTGTCTTTTTGTATTTCATAGATATCTAAAAAGGGTTCTCCATTCCATCCGTAGATATGTTTTGTGGAAACACCTTCATCTCTGGAAGACGTAAAGAAGGTACTATTATGGTAATCATAAGCACCAAAATCACTGTATTTTGAGTTGAAGCTGACTTCTTTTAGAAAATATTGTTGTTTAGCATTGAAAATAGAGGTTATAAAATCGGCATCTTTTAAAATCTTAGGGTCATCAATAGTACCACCAAAGTCTTTAAACTTTTTTAGCCAAATTCTAGATTCTTTGTAGTCTTTTATGCCTCTTAAAGATTGAGCGTATTTATAATAATATTCTATGGGTACATGGTTTTGTTCAACAGCTTTTTTATAATAAACAGCAGCACTATCTGGATTTCTCATAAAAGCATAACTATCAGCTAATTGCCTAATAGAGTAATCTGTATTAAAATTATTTTCAATAAGTGTTTTATAAACTTCAGAAGCATTTACAAACGAAAATTTATTAAATAGATTATCTGCATTTTTTTGTTTACCATACTGTGCGAATACAGTAAAGTTTATCAGTAAAATGATATTAATTAATACGAATTTTTTTGAATCCATGGGGTAGTATTTTAAATAAAAATGCCGAAGTATTTTTAAAGTAGGTTCATTAATTTTTATAGTTTTTATTCCATTTTAACTACAATAAATTGTGTACGTCTGTTTAATTGATGATCTTCTTCTTCGCATTTAGAACCATCTTCACAACCATTGGTTAGTCTTCTTTCACCAAAACCTTCATGTTCTGTAATCCTTGATGGATTTATGCCTTTTGATATTAAATATTCATAGGTAGAATTTGCCCTATCAATGGATAGTTTATCGTTATAAGAAAGGTTTCCTCTTGAATCTGTATGCGATTCAATTCTTATCACCATATCTGGATAATCGTTTTGCATTAGGCTTACAATTTTATCCAGTTCTAAAGCGGCATCTTCTCTTATGTTGTGCTTATCATAATCAAAATAAATAGTGTTTAATTCAGCGAGTTTGACAACATCCTGAACAGGATTTAATAATAAGTTAGCGGTTATGGTTGTTAATTCGGTTTGTAAATGTTTTGACGTAAATGTTCGGTAATCATCAATATATTTTTTTTGGCTACCAACTATTTTATAATCTTTATTTCTATCAATATTTATCTGATAAAAGCCATTTTCATCAGTCACCATATAAGCTATTTGTTCATCTTTTTCATCAAACAACGTGATGATAGAATTGGCAATGGGCTTAGTGTTAATAGCGTCACTTACAACACCTTCAACTTGCAACGTGGGTACTCTATGATAGGCATAAATGTCATCACTACCACGACCGCCAGTTCTGTTAGAAGCGAAATAGCCCGTAATACCATTAGAATTCATGCTGAATGAAAAATCATCACTATTGGAATTTATTGGAATTCCTAGGTTAATGACATCCACAAATTCTTCATTTTCACCTTGTATGGTTCCAAAAATATCTAGTAAACCTAGTCCAGGATGACCATCAGAAGAAAAAAATAAGGTTCCTTCATTATTTATGAATGGAAAACCTTCTGAGTTTTTTGTATTGACAACATCGCCAACGTTTATTGGTACACCCAATGTTCCATCAGGGTTGATGTTCACTACATAAATATCTGAACCACCAAGACCACCAGGCCAATCTGAAGAAAAATATAATTTTGTATCATCCATATTTAGTGCTGGATGTTGGGTAGAATATTCGGTGTGATTTATCGATAAATCTTCAATATCTGTCCAAATACTATCTCTTAAGGTGGCTCTATAAATTTTCATGTTACTGATGCCTTTTCTGTCCTTAGAGATACCATATTCATCTAGATTGTTTCTACTGAAATACATGGTTTTTCCGTCTTTTGTGATGGTAATTGGTCCGTCATGATAGATGGAATTCACTTCGCCTTTAAGCTTGGCTGTGTGATCCACATTTCTTTTGGTACCGACTTCTGCAACATAAACGTCAAGAAACGGTTGTTCATTCCATCCATAAAGACGTTTTACAGAAACACCCTCATCTCTTGAAGACGTGAAATAGACTTTACCGTTATGTTCAAATGCACCAAAATCACTGAACTTTGAATTAAACCTGATTTTATCTATGAAATATTGTTGTTTTGCATTAAAAACACTGGTAATAAAATTAACGTCTTTTTCAAAATCGTTAGCATTGATAACACCGCCGGAATCTTTAAATCGTTCTAGCCAAACACGACTATTTTTATAGTCTTTTACACCTCTCAGTGCTTGAGCATAACTATAATAATATTCGATAGGTACATTATCTTGTTCAACCACTTTTTTATAATATCTGGCTGCATTTTTTGGGTCTCTTAAATAGGAATAACAATCAGCTAAACGTCTTGTTGCATAATCTTTATTGTAATTATTTTCAATAAGTTCTCTATATACATTAGCAGCTTTAACGAAGGAAAATTTATTGAACAATGTATCGGCTTTTTTTTGCTTACCGTATTGGGCAAAAACAGCTAAATTCACAATTAAAAGAATACAAACTAATATGTGAGTTTTTAATTTCATAATAATTTCAATTAGAAATATCTAGGAGATTTAAGTTTTGAACTTAAGAACTTAAATTCATAAATTAATAGAATTTCGTGAGTGCCAGATGTGTAATTGGCAATATCTGAAATAGGTTTTTCATAAGCATAACCAATACGCAACTGTCTTGATACTTGAAAATCAACAATACCACCAATAGCCGCTGTTTGTTCATTAATTCTATAGGATCCACCTAACCAAAATTTCTCGTTAAACAAGAAATTTGCTGTTAAGTCATATGAAACTGGAGCACCATTGGTAGCTTTGACTAAAAATGCAGGTTTTAACTTCACGGTTTTGTTTAAATTAAAGACATAACCACCTGTAAAATAATAGCTAATTCTTTCTAAAGCTTCAAAGTCTTTGGTTTTGTTGTAGTCTGTATTTAAAATTCTGGGAGCAGATAATCCCAAATACCATGTATTGGAATGCCAAAAAACACCTGCACCAAGATTAGGAGCCCAACGATCTTCCACACCAAAAATTAGCGGGTCATTAATATTGCTTTGATCTTGTCGAAAATCTGTATCAAAACTAAATCCGGTAAAACCAGCTTTTAAACCAAAGGCTAGTCTAGAATCTGTTCCTGTTGGTATGGTATAAGAGAAATCACCATATAGATAAGAAAAGTTTTGTGGACCTAAATCATCTTCAATAAAAGAGAGTCCTAAACCAATTCTATCGTTTCTTAAAGGTGAATGAATAGAAAGCGTTTGTGTAATTGGACCCCCTTTAAAGCCAACCCATTGGCTTCTGTGTAAACCAACAATGCTTAATGCCTCTCTACTACCAGCATAAGCTGGGTTAATAGAGATGGTGTTGTACATGTATTGTGTGAATTGCGGTAACTGTTGCGCAACTCCCACAGTACAACTAAACAAAGCAAAAGCGACTATATATTGTTTAATAACTTTCATAGGTTAAGATTTTATTTGGTTCCTAAGTAAACTGGTCCAGTAAAAGGAGGCAATCCACTGTCTTTTAAAATTACTATATAATAATAGGTTCCGTTTGGTAAAGTTCCGGCATTTCCAATAGAACCACTTGCAGATTTGCCGTTCCAGTTATTTTGATAATTATTGGATTCATATACTAAAGCCCCCCAACGGTTGAATACTTTAATTTCCATAATGAAACCACATAACTCAACCCCTGAAATTTCAAAGGTTTCATTCCATTGGTCACCATTTGGTGTAATTGCTTTAGAAATGACTACATCTTCACTACCACATGGTAATACGGTACATTCTGCGTTAATATTCATAGACACATAAGTAACATTAATACAACCTTCATCTGTAGTTGTGTATTTGAAAACATAATCAATACCTCCAGAACCTGGTTTAAAGTCTAAACTTAACTCTAATACCGTTGGGTTAAATATGTTGCCTTCAAGGATGGCTTGTGTATTACCTTCAACCATTTCCCAAACACCAGTCAAGTTGGCTGTCTGTAAATATTGATTTAAATCTACAACGCCATCATCAAAACATTTATCATCAGCAACAATTTCTGTGACCACTTCATCTAATGATACTTCTAGAGTTTGGGTATATTTATTTTCATTTCCACAGGCATCACTAACAGTCCATGTTCTTATAATTTGATAATCTGTTAAAATGGTTTCATCGAATGTATTAGTTTCATCAAAAACAATATTAACATTTGAAGTACAGTTGTCTTCAAAATTTAAATTAGGTGCATCATGAACATTTGCACAACTTACAGAGACTTCTGTATCTAAATCTGAAATTAAGACAGGAGCAGTTGTATCTGTTACTGTTATGGTCTGTGTTGACGAACTTGTATTTCCACAATCATCGGTAAATGTCCATGTACGTGTGATTATTACGTTACAAGGATTGGTATTGTCAATGTTGTCAATGCCACCAACCGTAATGTTTCCAGTACAATTATCAACTGCAGTTAAGTTTCCGGCCACAGGAACATCATCAATACATTCATAGGTCATATTAGCAGGAGCATTAGGTGCAACCGGGGCTGTTGTATCGGTAACGGTTATTACCTGAGCTATTGAACTAGAATTACCGCAATTATCAGTAAATGTCCATGTGCGTGTAATAATCACATTACATGGGTTTGATTGATCGATATCATCAATACCAGCAACAGTTATATTACCAGAACAATTATCAACTGCTGTTAAGTTTCCGGCTACTGGGACATCGTCTAAACACTCAAAAGCTATATTGGCCGGAGCCGCTGGTGCTATTGGAGCAACATCATCATTAATGGTATAGGTATACACCCAATCCGCAGTATTGCCTGCGCAGTCGGTATAGGTAAAGGTATATATCTTATCGCCCTCACAGATTGGATCGGCGTTCTCGGCCATCACGGGCACCACTTCGTTGCCATTGGCATCCAACACGGTAGGAGGTGTTGGCACCACGGCGTCCGCGATACACTCAACAGTAGAGCCATCATTGGCAGGCACGGTGAACGGGGCCAGTTCAATGGTGTAGGTATAGGTCCAATCCGCAGCATTCCCTGCGCAATCGGTATATGTAAAGGTGTAAA
>PFKE01000018.1 GCA_002784145.1 Flavobacteriaceae bacterium CG_4_10_14_3_um_filter_33_47
ATAAACCAATTTAAAATGAATGGCCTTAAGATGCTGAATAGACATCTCAATAGGAGCTGTTTTTGAGTCTATCAGTTCTGCCCATTTCTCTTGATGATATGCTTTAATCACTGGGTTGTCTTCGGTTAATGCCCATTTAAAACGGGTATAACTATGATGGTGACTATCTGAAACGTGATGAACCACTTGCCTAACCGTCCAGCCATTTGGCCTGTAAACCGTATCTAGTTGTTTGTTTGTTAAACTTTTAACCAGATTTTCTAATCGGTTTGGAAAATGCTCCAAAATAGAAATCCAAGCTTCAATTTGATTTAAGGTTATAGATATTGGAATATCAAATGTTCCTATAGGATATTGTAATTGGTATAATTCATCTGTTGTCATATAACAAATATAAGATGATATCAACTTAAATACATATAGCCTATTTACTTTTTTTATTATAGAGTTCTACATAGTTTTTTGCTCTTTTGTTTCCTGAATTGTATTCTAAAGCTTTACTATAATTAACAAAAGCCTGCAAACTATCTCCGCTTCTTAAATAAGCATCGGCTAAACTATCATAAACATTATCGCTTTCAGGGTATAATGCCACATTTATTTTAAAAATATGTACGGCATCTTCATATTTATTTTCTCTTAAAAAATTATACCCGAGCCTGTTAAAATCGCTTTCATTTATAAAAACACTGGTTGAATCTTGTTTTTGAATCTCTAAATACCCTAAAAGTGCTTTATTATATTCCTTGTCTTTTAAGTGCATACTTGGCGTTTTAAAGGAGTCGGCTACTTTTAAATAATCATATGAAACCACTGTTTCATTATTGTTAGTTATTTCAGATAAATACCATTGTTTTGTTTTTGGATGCTGAACAAATTGAAATTTTTTGTACATATCTGCCACAAAAAATGTATTCTTATCTAAAGCTATTGGTTCAATTTTATCAACGCCTTTCCACTTTAAAAACAATTTATTATTATCATAAAACACATCAATAACAGCGTCTTGATTGAATAAATAACGTCCCGAAGTTTGTTCCATGAATTCTGGAGAATAATCAAAATGTTTTGAACAGCTTGAAACAATCATGATAAAAAATAAAGACAATACTACTGCTTTAGTTTTCATTTTATAGAATTTAAATTAGAAGATAAAATATACGCAAATAAAAAAGCATCTCATTAAAATGAGACGCTTTTTTAAATTTATTGTTACTGTTTTATATAAAAATATTATTTAGCATCCATTAATTCTACATCAAAAATTAAGGTTGCGTTTGGTGGAATAACACCACCTGCACCTCTACTACCATAACCTAAATCGCTTGGTATTACAAAACGAGCTTTATCTCCAACTTGTAAAAGTAAAATTCCTTCGTCCCAACCAGAAATAACTTGTCCAACACCTACTTGAAAATCAATAGGCTCATTTCTTTTATATGAAGAATCAAAAACAGTTCCGTTAGCTAATTGTCCTTTATAATGCACAGAAACCGTGTTGCCTTTTTCAGCTTTTTTACCAGAGCCTTTTTGAATGATTTGATAACGCAATCCGGTTTTGGTTTCATTAAAACCTTTAGCCAACTTATCTAATTCAGCTTGAGCAGCTTTTCTGGCTTCAGCAATTTTTTGTTCTCTGGCACCTTCAAATGTTCTAAAAGCTTCTAAGGAGTTATATGCTTTCGCCTCGTCTCCAACTCTAATTATTTCGAGAGTTTCTATCACATCCCCTTGAACAATGGCATCCACTACTTGCTGACCTTCCACAACCTTGCCAAAAACCGTATGATTGTTATCTAACCAAGGCGTAGCCACATGCGTGATAAAAAACTGACTTCCATTAGTACCCGGACCAGCATTTGCCATTGACAAAATTCCAGGTCCATGATGTTTTAAGTCTGGATGAAATTCATCATCAAATTGATAACCAGGATTTCCGGAGCCTGTCCCTTGTGGGCATCCACCTTGAACCATAAAATCTGGAATAACTCTATGGAATTTTAATCCATTATAATAAGGTGTTCCTTGAGGTTTTATGGCATTTTCTAAATTCCCTTCTGCTAAAGAAACAAAATTACCAACGGTTCCTGGAGTTTTTTTGTATTCTAAAGCCACTAAAATTTCGCCTTTTGTTGTATTAAATTTTGCGTATAATCCGTCTTGCATGCTTTTCTTTTTTTAATGAAGGTGCAAAGATATGAAATGATTAACGATTTTTTATTTGAATGAGTGGCAAAGTTGCTAAGTAACAAAGTTCTAAATTTTAATGTAAACACAACATTAAAACTTAAACTCTTTAAACCCTTTGCAACTTTTAAACTTTTAAACTCAAAAAAACTAGTTAGCTACTTCACTGATAAACTTAATTCTGTAAAGACGCAATTCTTCATCGTCATAATCGCCATCAAATTCTTTAATGGCCGTATCAATGTTATCGGTTTTGGATTCCATAAAATACTCATGGATTTCTTCTTGCTGATCTTCGTCCAAAACATCATCAATCCAGTAATTTATGTTTAATTTAGTCCCTGAATACACAATGGCTTCCATTTCCTTTATAAATTCTTTCATGGACATGCCTTTTGAAGAGGCTATATCATCCAATGGCAGTTTTCTATCGATATTTTGAATGATGTAAAGTTTGATGGCAGAGTTACTTCCTGTCGATTTTACAACCAAATCATCCGGACGGATGATATCGTTTTCTTCGACGTATTTTGAAATTAACTCTATAAAATCTTTACCATATTTTTTTGCTTTTCCGTCTCCAACCCCATGAACATTGGCTAATTCTGTCATATTCATAGGGTATTTTAAAGCCATATCTTCTAAAGATGGATCTTGAAATACCACAAAAGGAGGCACTCCTAATTTTTTGGCATTCACACGGCGCAAATCTTTAAGCATTCCCATAAGCACTTCATCAGCCGATGCGCCACCACCTTTTGACGAGGTAATAATATTTGGATCTTCTTGATCGCTGTCAAATGTATGGTCTTCAGTCATCATAAATGACTTAGGATTTTTTATAAAATCCAGCCCTGTTTTATCTAATTTAATTACACCATAGGTTTCAATATCTTTTTTTAGATAGCCAGCTACCAAAGCTTGCCTTAATAAGGCCATCCAATATTTATTATCATGGTGCTGTCCTTTTCCATAAAAGGCCTGCTCTGTTGTTTTATGTGATTTAATTAACGCATTTTCTTTACCAATTATCACATTCACCAAATCTTTTGATTTATATTTTTCATTGGTATTCTTAATGACTTCCATGAGTAATTTGGCTTCGTCTTTGGCTTCTTTTTGGATTTTTGGAAAACGAACGTTGTCATCCATATCGCCACCTTCGCCAGTTTCATTATCAAACTCTTCCCCAAAATAGTGCAAAATAAACTTTCTTCTGGAGATTGATGTTTCTGCAAATGCAACCACTTCTTGCAATAAAGCTTGTCCTATTTCTTGTTCGGCTACGGGTTTTCCAGACATGAATTTTTCAAGCTTTTCAATATCTTTATAAGAGTAAAAAGCTAAACAATGCCCTTCGCCGCCATCGCGTCCTGCTCTTCCGGTTTCTTGATAATAACTTTCAATACTTTTTGGAATATCATGATGAATTACAAACCTAACATCTGGTTTATCAATACCCATTCCAAAGGCTATGGTAGCCACCACCACATCAACATCTTCCATTAAAAATTTGTCTTGGTGACTTGTTCGTGTTTTTGCATCCAAACCTGCGTGATATGGCACCGCTTTAATACCGTTAACTTGAAGCACTTGTGCTAATTCTTCAACACGCTTTCTACTTAAGCAATAAACAATTCCGGATTTTCCTGTGTTTTGTTTTATAAAACGTATAATATCTGCATCAACATGTTTGCCTTTCGGTCTTACTTCATAATATAAGTTGGGTCTGTTAAAGGAAGCTTTAAAAGTATTAGCCCCAACTATGCCTAAGTTTTTTATAACATCTTCCTGTACTTTTGGCGTTGCTGTTGCCGTTAAGGCAATGATTGGAATATCATCACCAATTCTTGATATAATTTGTCTTAAATTCCTGTATTCTGGTCTAAAATCGTGTCCCCATTCACTAATACAATGCGCTTCATCAATGGCCATGAACGATACAGTAACGGAACGTAAAAACTCAACATTTTCTTCCTTGGTTAAAGATTCTGGAGCCACATATAACAACTTGGTAATGCCGTTTACAATATCTTCTTTAACTCTTTTTATGTCTGTTTTATTGAGCGAAGAATTTAATACATGGGCAACGCCTTCCTCATTGGAAATACCTCTAATAGCATCTACTTGATTTTTCATTAAAGCAATTAATGGAGATACCACAATGGCAGTTCCATCCTGCATTAAGGCAGGTAATTGATAACAAAGAGACTTTCCGCCTCCTGTTGGCATAATTACGAAAGTGTGTGTTTTATTTAAAATACTTTCAACCACACCTTCTTGCAATCCCATAAATTTATTGAAACCAAAGTACTTTTTAAGTGCAGAATGCAAGTCACTTTTTGTTATTATCATGAACTTCTAAAAAATTAATTTACATAAATATGTCACACTAATATTCAAATACAATAATAATTTATTTGCTAGTGAATTTAGAGAACCCTCTTTTTTTTCGTTAGTTTTGTAACCAGTTTTAAAATTAAAACTAATTTTAATCTGATTAACATTAAAGATAGTAAAATCTTTAAAAGCAGCTATTAAAAATTTTATAAATTTTGAACACCAAAGAATCTATTATAAAAACGGCTAAACTGACTATTGAAATTGAAAGTAAAGCCATTTTGCAGTTATCGGAATTTATTAATGATGATTTTGCGGATGCGGTAAATCTTATTCACCAATCCAAAGGCAGGGTTATCATTACTGGAATAGGCAAAAGTGCTATTATTGCTACTAAAATTGTGGCAACCTTAAATTCAACAGGAACTCCTGCTATTTTTATGCATGCGGCAGATGCCATTCATGGGGATTTAGGTCTTATCCTAGAAGATGATGTGGTGATTTTTATTTCTAAAAGCGGCAACACACCAGAAATTAAGGTGCTTGTTCCCTTTATTAAAAGTGCCAAAAATAAAATGATCGCCGTTACCGGTAATAAAGATTCTTATTTAGGCCAGCAAGTAGATTATGTGTTAAACACCTTTGTTGAAAAAGAAGCTTGCCCTAATAATTTGGCACCAACCACAAGCACGACGGCGCAATTAGTTATGGGTGATGCCCTTGCTATTTGCTTATTAGAGCTTCAAGGGTTTTCAAGCAAAGACTTTGCTAAATATCATCCTGGTGGTGCCTTAGGTAAACGATTGTATTTGCGTGTTCATGATTTGTCTTCAGTCAACCAAAAACCTCAAGTAACTCTAAATACTTCTATAAAAGACGTCATCATAGAAATTACTGAAAAAATGCTTGGTGTTACTGCGGTGATTGAAAACAATCAAATTGCTGGTATAATAACAGATGGTGATTTACGAAGAATGCTTAGTAAAGTTGACAATATCTCCTCTTTAACAGCAAAAGATATTATGAGTATAAACCCAAAACGAATCCAAGCTGATGCCATGGCCATTGATGCTATGGATATGATGGAAGCCAATGGAATTTCTCAATTACTTGTAGAGGAACATGGTTTTTACGCAGGGGTTGTTCACTTGCATGACTTAATAAAAGAAGGCATTATATAATGGCAAAAAAAAATGTAAACGAGATGTCTTTTTTAGATCATCTTGAAGAATTAAGATGGCATTTAATTAAATCGGTCGCCGCCATAACCATCGCTGCCTCTGGAGCATTTTTAGCCAAAGGATTTATTTTTGATGTTTTAATTTTTGGCCCATCAAAGGCTAGCTTTATTACCTATGAAATATTGTGTAAAGCTTCAAAATACATAGGTATGGAAAGTTTTTGTTTTACAGAACTTCCTTTTAGAATTCAAAGCAGAACGATGGCTGGTCAATTTTCAGCACATATCTGGACCGCCATAACCGCTGGGTTTATTATCGCATTTCCATATGTCATTTATCAATTATGGAAGTTTATTAGTCCTGGATTGCATGAAACCGAACGCAAACATTCCAGAGGTTTTATCATCATTTCATCCTTATTATTTTTTATTGGGGTATTATTTGGTTATTATGTCATTTGTCCATTATCCATAAACTTTTTAGGGACGTATCAAGTCAGTCAACAAGTCCATAACGATTTTGATTTAAGCAGTTATATTGGCCTTATAAGATCGTCCGTTTTAGCGTCTGGTTTGGTTTTTGAATTGCCCATCATTATTTATTTCCTCACTAAAGTTGGATTAGTAACCCCTGAATTTCTTAAAAAATACAGAAAGTATGCCTTGGTTATTGTTTTAGTAATATCTGCAGTAATCACGCCACCAGATATTGCGAGTCAAGTTATCGTTGCTATTCCCATACTCATACTTTACCAAGTCAGTATTTTTATTTCAAGAATTGTTGTAAGAAATCAAAAAAGAAAAGAAAAGAAATATGCCTAATATCGTTTCAGAATTCAATGAATATCGTTCTAAAATGAATGACAAAATACTATCTGATAATAATAAGATTATTAAACGTATTTTTAATTTAGATACAAACGCATACACAGAAGGCGCTCTTGATGTTAAAACAAAAGAGCTTTTAGGATTAGTGGCTTCTGCCGTTTTACGCTGTGATGATTGTGTTAAATATCATTTAGAAACAAGCCATAAGCTTGGATTAACTAAAGACCAAGTTGTTGAAGCTCTTGGTATAGCCACCTTAGTTGGAGGCACTATTGTAATTCCGCATTTGCGCCGTGCTTATGAGTTTTGGGACGCTTTGGAACAACAAGAATAAATCAATAAAAAACCATGATGGCTAAATAGTTGATGCGATTTTACTATTTTTAGCATTCATAAATCATCTATGATATTAAGAGCCGAGAATTTAATGAAGTCCTATAACGGACGAAAAGTTGTGAAAGATGTTTCTCTTGAAGTCAATCAAGGAGAAATTGTGGGTTTGTTAGGACCTAATGGTGCTGGAAAGACAACGAGTTTTTATATGATTGTGGGGTTAATAAAACCAAATGGTGGTAATATTTTTTTAGACAATACCGAAATCACCAAATACCCCATGTATAAAAGAGCTCAAAATGGCATTGGATATTTAGCTCAAGAAGCGTCCGTTTTTAGAAAACTAAGTATTGAAGATAATATTTTAAGTGTGTTGCAACTCACTACATTAAGCAAAAAAGAACAACATGATAAAATGGAGTCTCTAATTGATGAATTTGGTTTAGGTCACATTCGTAAAAACCGAGGCGATTTATTGTCGGGTGGAGAACGCAGACGAACCGAAATTGCCCGTGCCTTAGCTACCGACCCAAGTTTTATTTTATTGGATGAGCCTTTTGCGGGTGTTGATCCAGTAGCCGTTGAAGACATTCAGCGAATTGTGGCACATCTCACTAAAAAAAATATTGGCATCCTAATAACAGACCACAACGTTCAAGAAACCCTTGCCATAACAGACCGAACCTATTTAATGTTTGAAGGAAGCATTTTAAAAGCGGGTGTTCCTGAAGAATTAGCAAGTGATGAAATGGTGCGTAAAGTCTATTTAGGTCAGAATTTTGAACTTCGCAAAAAGAAAATTCGAGATTAGAAAAGCTTAACGAAGCTTAATAAAGCTCTTATAAATGCTTTTAAAGAATTCTACCACAACAAAAGCAGCAAACCCAATAGCTAACCCAAAAATAGAATCTTTTAACATGGCTGGTACGCTTTCCAGAATAGGGTGTAAGATTTCTAAATTATGGGTAAAAATACCACCTGCGACCAAAATAAGCGCTATGGTTCCTATAACGGATAGACTTTTAATAACCCACGGAAGTGCAAACACCAAAAACCGTCCTATTTTAACGACTAGGCCTTTCTCTTCTTTTCTTGTTTTAATAAGTCTGAAACCCAAATCATCCATCCTTACTATCAGGGCTACAATGCCATAAACACCAACGGTTGCAATGATGGAAACTATGGAAACAACCAAAATTTGAAATAGGATGGGTTTTCCCAAAACTGTGCCGAGTGCAATGATAATGATTTCAATGGATAAAATAAAATCAGTAACAATAGCCGATTTTATTTTCTTTTTTTCAAGTTGAATGACGTCTCCTTCTGATAAATCATGCTTTTTAATGACAGTAGGTTCATGTTTGTGGGGCACAAAAAAACTAACAATTTTTTCAACGCCTTCATAGGCTAAATAAACCCCTCCTAAAATCAAAACTAAGGTCACTGCCCAAGGTAAAAAGGAACTTAACAAGAATGCAACGGGTAATATAATGAGTTTATTTAAGAAGGACCCTTTGGTAATGGCCCATAAAACTGGTAATTCTCTGGTAGACACAAAACCAGTCGCCTTTTCAGCATTTACGGCTAAATCATCGCCTAAAATACCAGCAGTTTTTTTGGTTGTAATCTTACTCATCACCACCACATCATCCATCAAGGCGGCAATATCATCTAATAATGCAAAAAAACCTGAAGCCATGTCTTTATTCTTTTTATAAATTATTTAAGGGTAATGTTGTCTAAAAGGGACATGGAAATATAAAGCAATATAATAATGGGTATGGCTGCAAATTGAAATACAATCAAGCATAACATACAAAGAATGATAAAAATATATCGGGTTGCATTGGCTTTAAATCCATACGATTTAAATTTTAAGGCAAACAGCTTTATCTTGGAATTTAAAAGATAACTGCTTACCATAGTTAAACCTATTAAGAACCATTTATTTAAAATAATGGCATTCATTAAATCGCTATTTTGAAATTCTATAATTAATGGCAAAGAAATGATTAACAAAGTATTAGCTGGTGTTGGCAACCCTTTAAAATAAGTTTGTTGGTCTTCGTCAATATTAAATTTTGCTAATCTGTAGGCTGAAGCCAATGTTATGCTCAAACCAATAAAGGGTATCCAAGGCATCTTAAAACCGATCCAGCTCATAGCATCGTTCCATTCGTTTACTGGCTCCAAAGGTACGTCAACCGTCAATAACAGTAACTTATACATCACAATACCTGGTACTAGGCCACTTGTAACCATATCAGCCAAGGAATCTAACTGAACCCCTAATAGCCCTTGCACATTGAATTTTCTGGCAAAAAAACCATCAAAAAAATCAAAAAAAATTCCAAGGAAAACAAATATCGATGCTGCAATAAAATGGCTATTTACGGCTAAAATAACAGCAATCGTTCCACAAAGTAAGTTTAAGAGTGTTAAGGCATTTGGAATATATCGTTTCATATACTGATATTTGTAGAGTGTAAAAATAGCAAAGAATTTTCGTCTAAAACAACTATGAAACAATATCTGTTAATTTTTCAAGTTTATAGCTAATAAATTATGTGCATCTTTGTAAAAAAATTGCGATTGAAGTATTACATAACCACACTCTTTTTTTTAACATCATGGCTGTTTTTTGGTCAAACTACCAGAAAATATTCCAATGAGTTTATGAATATTGGCGTTGATGCAGCGGCTTTGGGCATGAGTAATGCCGTGACTTCACATTCTGCCGATGTTAATTCTGGCTATTGGAATCCTGCCGGTTTAGTAAATCTAGAAGACAATCAATTGGCCCTTATGCACTCGAGTTATTTTGCCAATATTGCTAACTATGATTATGTGGCTTTTGCGAAACCTTTGGATGACCGAAGTACTGTAGGCATTTCGTTGATTAGATTTGCGGTTGATGATATTTTAGATACTACACAACTTATTGACGACCAAGGTAATATAAACTACGATAGAATTAGCTTGTTTTCCACAGCAGATTATGGTTTAACCTTTTCATATGCCAGAAAATTACCTGTTCAAGGATTAAATTATGGCATTAATGCCAAAGTAATACGTCGTATTATTGGCGATTTTGCTTCGTCTTGGGGATTTGGGTTAGATATAGGCATTCAATTTGAAAGCAATGACTGGAAATTTGGGGTAATGGCAAGAGATATTACAACAACTTTTAATGCTTGGAGTATTAATGAAGAAGCCTTTGCAAGAGTACAAAACGCTGTTGAAGGACAAAATCAGGAATTGCCCGAAAGCACAGAAATAACCATTCCAAAACTTCAAATAGGTATTTCAAAAAAGATGACTTTCAATTATGATTATACCCTTTTAACCGCTTTAAACCTGAATGTACGTTTTGAAGAAAATAACGATGTGATTTCCTCTTCGTTTGCTAGTATAAATCCAGCATTAGGATTTGAATTTGGTTATATAGACATGATGTATTTAAGAGCTGGCGTTGGAAATTTTCAAAACGAACTTCAAATTGATAATTCAGAACAATTGAGTTTTCAACCAAGTTTTGGAATTGGATTTAAATACAATGGCATTCAAATAGATTATGCCTTTACAGATATTGGAGACCAAAGTGTAGCCCTGTATTCTAATGTGTTCTCTCTGAAACTTGATTTTAGTATCTTTAGATAAAACAATTTTGGCTTATGTTAAAAAAACTACTTTTCACCTTTCTTTTATTAATCTTTAATGCTGCATTTTCGCAAACCAACATCTTATCACCCAATGCCGAAATTAGTATCTTAACCATTGGTTCAGGCAGTTCATTAAATGATGCTTTTGGCCATAATGCCATCAGAATTAAAGATGCAGCTAAAAACTTAGATCTTACTTTTGATTATGGTAGATATGATTTTAATGCCCCAAACTTTTACTTGAATTTTGCAAGAGGAAAACTAAATTACGCCATTGGTGTAGCTGAGTATTATGATTTTTTAAAATTTTATAAATGGCAACAAAGACGTGTTGACGAGCAAGTTTTAAATCTCACCCAAATTCAAAAAGAAACCCTATATAACTACTTGGTAAATAACTATAAGCCCGAAAATAGAGACTATTTATATGATTTTTTTTATGATAATTGTGCTACAAAAATTAAGGACGTTATAAATATTGCCACCAATAATGCTGTAGAATTTAACCATCCAGAAAATTTTGAACCTAAAACCTTTAGAACCTTAATACAGGAAAAATTAGACTGGAATACTTGGGGAAGTTTAGGAATTGATGTGGCGTTGGGCTCTGTTATTGACCAAAAAGCTACGCCAGTGGAGCATATGTTTTTACCATCCTATATTCATACATTTTTTAAGCTTGCTACTTTTAAAAATAATCAGTACCCATTAGTTAAAGAAAGTAAAACTATATATAATCAAAATCTTGCGCCATCATCACTTAGTTTCTTTTTAAGTCCTTTATTTATATTCGGGCTTTTTGCCCTGATTATTTTATGGGTTACTTACAAAGATTTTAAAATGCAACACCGAACCAACTCTCTTGATGTTGTTTTGTTTGTTTTAACCGGAGTTGTTGGCCTTGGTATTTTATTGCTTTGGTTTGCAACAGACCACAAAGCCACACACCAAAATTATAATTTGTTATGGGCTTGTGCCTTGAACCTATTGGTTATTGGACAACTTTTTAGAAAAACTCCAAAGGCTTGGTTTATTAAATATCTTAAATTTTTAGTGATTCTATTGTGCCTTTTAACATTGCACTGGAGTATTGGGGTGCAAATGTTTGCCTTAGGTCTGCTGCCATTTTTAGTCGCCTTAGGTATTAGATATCTCTTTTTGATACAATGTTATAAAAATAAGTGTCTCTAACACCGAAACTTAAAACCAGAAACTGAACACTGAATACCGAACACTGAATACCGAACACTGAACACTGAATACTGAACACTGAATACTGTACTACTGCCCTCTAAAGAATATCACCGTACTCAATGTTTTTATAAGAATATTGGCATCTAAAAAAAAGCTACGGTGCTTAATATAATACAAATCATACTGAAGTTTTAACAAACTATCATCCACCGAGGATCCATACCGAGTATTAACCTGAGCCCAACCGGTTAAGCCTGGTTTTATAATATGTCTGGTTTCATAAAAAGGAATGGTTTGCGACAGTTCTCTCACAAAATGAGGACGTTCTGGCCTGGGACCAATAAGACTCATGTCGCCTTTTAAAATATTTAAAAACTGAGGCATTTCATCCAGTCTTGAGTTTCTCAAAATTTTCCCAAAAGGCGTAATTCTTACATCATCTTTTTTAGCCCATACAGCCCCGTTTTTTTCGGCATTTTTTACCATGGTCCGGTACTTGA
>PFKE01000030.1 GCA_002784145.1 Flavobacteriaceae bacterium CG_4_10_14_3_um_filter_33_47
CAACTAAAAACCTAAAAATGAATGAAATTTAGACCGAAATTTGATATTAGAAATGCAAATTGAAATTAATCTAGGTTTTGCAATGGTCTTTAATTTGGGTATATCCATTAAATTCATAATTTATTCGCGTTTCATTTAATTGATTCTTCACATAAAATTCTGATTATATGGTATCTAGAGGATTTTCATCACTGGAGGAACATACCGTAATAAAAACAAAACCTATTGGTAAGTTGGTTAATATTCAGATAGATTTTTTCATTCTTATTTATTCTGTTTTTTGGTTATGTAGTATCCAATAGCGGCACCCAAAATGGTAAATAGCACCACACTTAAAAACAGGTTAAATACGATATCCCAGCCATTACCAACAAATTTATCGTAACGTTCAACGGTTTTAATGAAATTTTTTAGGTAACCAAACACTCCGCTACCTCTGCTTCCTCCATAATTTTTTATGATATCCGATTGAAAATAGTAGCTTAAGGGGATGCCTAATAAAAATCCTAGTAGTCCAAAAGTTACCACCTTTGTGTTGTTTTGAGTTAAAAATATATAGAGTCCAAAATAAGCGAGTATACCCAAAGGAATAAATATAAGCGTTAGCACAATCATTGATATTCTCAAAGCTAAAGGATGAGCATTTAACTTTTTAGAAAGTCGGCTACAAACCCCAAGAAGTGTTTTTTCAGATTGTGTAAAATACCCAATAATAGTTTCTTTATTCATTTTAAAAGCAGTTTTTAATTGTTAATTAGCACCAAATAATTCAAAAATAACCTTACAAAACTCAACTAAAAACCTTAAATGTTTAACTGTTTATGTTAGAGGATTTTTTGTAGACGAAGATTTATTATCTGTGTTAAAATAGTAACTTTGTATGGGTCTGAATTATTATTTAAAAATTATTTAAAAGTCCTTTGGACACAAAACATATGTGCCGTGGTTTTAAAACATACATAAAAAACACATTTTCTGTAACCGATGAAAAACATATTAACGCTTGTTTTTTTTATTTTGGGGAATTATTTGGTAAATGCACAGGAAACCAAAAAAACACTTGACTCTGTTTATAATCTTATTCGGTCAATGCCTGTTAAGGATACCTCTACCATCAATCTAAGAAACGACTTTACCAAGCAATATCTTTTTGCTAATCCTACAGATAGTACTTTGTTGGATTTTGCTCAATATACCTTAGAAGAAGCCAATAAAATCAAGTACTACAAAGGGGTTGTTTTGGCCTATGAACGCTTGGCTCTTGTGTATCAATATTCGTTTTCAAACCCCTATAAAGCATTGGAATTATATTATTTAGCGCTTGGAATTATTGAAGAAAACAAGACACTTCAATCCTATAAATGGGGCATACTTGGCAATATTGCTACCATTTATTACGAACAGGAAGAATTCTATAAAGCCTTAAATGTTTTTAAAGAAATTCTACAAAATAATAACCAAATGGAGTTACGCTCCATGGCTAATATAGCCAATATTTATGGTTCGTTAGGCATGAGAGATTCGTCCATCTATTATTACAACAGGGCTTTAAATCATCCTCAACTCTCAGGAAACTTTATGTATGAAGCAAATTTACTGAGCAATATTTCTCTAATCTATCAACAAAATGGAAACATAAACAAAGCCTTAGAATCTATAGAAAAAAGTTTAAAGCTAATAGATTCATTTAATATAGAATTTGTTCGTCCAACAGCATACGCCAACGCCGCAATGGTCTATTTATCAAATCAAAAATACCTCAAGGCAAAACAATATGCGTTAGAAGGACTTCAATTAAGCCAAAATTCAGGCAATTTATTTATGAAAAAATCTGCTTGGGGCACACTTGCCGATTTGTATGAAGCAGAAGAAGATTATCTTGAAGCCCTAAACGCCTATAAAAAATATGCCGTGTTAAAAGACAGCCTCAACAACCAAAACAGACGTGTAGAAATTAACCGCAAGCAAATGGAGTTTGACTTTAACATAAAGCAAACATTTGCCAATGTTGAGTTACAGAGGCAAAAAACCATTAAAAAAGTTACCTTTTTGGCAGGAGCAATATTGCTTTTGACATCATTTATTGGATTTATACTGTATAAACGCAAACAAGAAGCAGTAAGCAAACAAAAAGAAGCAGAATTCAGTGCTCTAGTATCAGACACAGAGCTAAAAGCATTGCGTGCACAAATGAGCCCACATTTTATATTTAATTCATTGAATTCTATTGGCGATTATTTTACAAAGAATGACAATCGAAAAGCTCAAGAATACTTAATACAATTTGCCAAACTAATGCGAATGGTGTTAGAAAATTCTGAGCAAAATGAAATTTCTTTAGGCGAAGACTTAAAATTTATAGACCTTTATTTACAAGTGGAAACCAAACGCTTGCCTGAAAAATTTGATTTTTCTATAAATGTGGCCGAAGATTTGGATACCGATACTATTATTGTACCACCTCTTTTGCTTCAACCTTTTATTGAAAACAGTATTTGGCACGGGTTTAAAAACAAAGATGAAAAGGGTCATATATCCATTGAAATTAAAAAAGCAAACGGATTTTTACTCTGTATTGTAGAAGACAACGGGAATGGAAGACACCAAGCAATGTCTGTTAAAAAATCTTTTGGGATAGCCATTACAGAAAACCGTTTAAACATTCTAAACCGAAAAAATCAAACCCATGGAAAATTGAACATTATAGACAAGCCAAATAAAAAAGGCGTTAGAGTGGAATTAAGCCTTCCTTTAGAATATTCTTTTTAAAATTTGAACAATGAAAGTAGTTATAATTGATGACGAACAACATTCTACCAATAGAATACTTCAATTGTTAGAACCTTATAAGAACAAATTGCATATTGAAACTTTCAATGAGGTAGCGTGTGCCATAGATGGGATTAATACTCTAAAACCTGATGTGGTGTTTCTTGATGTTCAAATTCACGATAAAACAGGCTTCGACATTTTAAAACAAGTAGATTTCCTTAATTTCTCTTTAATTTTCACAACAGCCTATCAGCAGTATGCCATTGATGCTTTTAAGTTTTCTGCCATAGACTATTTGCTAAAACCCGTAACGAGTGAAGATTTTGAAAGTGCCATAAACAAGGCTTTTGAAAGAGGAGAAAGAAACCAACTAAGCGACAAAATGGATGTGCTTCTCTCACATCTCTCATCCAGTAAATTTTCAAAAAAAATAAGTTTAGCCAGTATTAAAGGTTTTGTTTTTATAGATATTGATTCTATTATTAGGTGTGAATCAAGTGGAAACTATACCTATATTTTTACAACAGACAAAAAAATGCACACAGCCACAAAAACATTGAAATATTTTGAGGAGCTTCTGGTTCATCATGAGTTTTTTAGAATACATAATTCGCACCTAATTAATTTACACTATGTGAAGGCTTATGCTAAAAGTGGTTTTGTGACTTTATCTGATGATTGCAAACTGGAAGTTTCGGTGCGCAGAAAAGAGCACTTTTTAAAAGCCTGTAATGCTATTCTAAAATAGCTTAATTAAGCAACCATTAGAAAAGGTAAGGTGTTACTATGCGGTATTGGTTTTGTCTAAAAATTTAAGTTGCAGGATTAGGTATTTCAGCATGCACATCATTAATCTGTTTTAAAATGTCATCACTTAAATTGATATGAATACTGTCTATATTTTCTTTTAATTGCTCTAAACTAGTTGCCCCAATAATATTACTGGTAACAAAAGGTTGTTGGGTTACAAAGGCTAAACTCATTTGCGCTAAGGTCATGTTGTTCTCTTCAGCAATTTTTAAGTAGCGTTTTGTAGCTTCGGTACATTGTTCACTACTATACCTGGCAAATCTTGGGAATAATTTTAATCGGGCATTATCTGCCGCAGTTCCTTTAATGTATTTTCCAGAAAGCACGCCAAAAGCCATGGGCGAATAGGCTAATAAGCCTAAGTTTTCGCGTATGGATATTTCGGCCATATCGCCTTCAAAAACACGATTTATTAGTGAATACGCATTTTGAATGGTTATCATTCTGGGTAAGCCTTTTTTTGATTCTGCCAAATAACGCATAGCGCCCCAAGCTTTTTCGTTGGAAATGCCTATATGACGTATTTTTCCTGATTTAATTTTTTCTTCCAGAGCATGAAGTACTTCATTAAAATTATCTTTCCACTCGTCTTCTGGTGCAGGTTTATAATCTCTTACACCAAAGGTATTGGTAATACGCTCTGGCCAATGTATTTGATATAAATCTATATAATCGGTTTGCAAACGTTTTAACTCGTTATCAAGAGCTTCTTTTATTGACTCTGAACTAAGCCCTGTGGTTCTAATATGAGCCGTATAATCACTTGGGCGACCCACAATTTTACTGGCTAAAATTACCTTATCTCTTTTTCCTGATTTTTTTAACCAACTACCTATAATTTTGCTGGTTCTACCTTGAGTTTCTGGAGATGCTGGCACCGGATACATTTCGGCGGTATCAATAAAATTAATGCCTTGCTCTATAGCATAATCTAATTGTTCATGCCCTTCGGATTCTGTATTTTGGTTTCCCCAAGTCATGGTGCCTAAACATATTTTACTGACTTTTATATAGGTATTTGGGAGTTTTGTGTATATCATAAAAAAATTATCACGCTTTTAAAAAAAATTTAAAGATAAAAAAACCGTTTTATAACTTTTAGACGGCTATTTTGTTTTATGGGTTCATTAAATCTTCAATCTCATCAGCTTCAATAGGAATTTTACGCATTAAGTTAAAGGGTTCACCTTTCTTTTGAATAACCACATCATCCTCTAAACGTATTCCAAAACCTTCTGCAGGAATATAAATTCCAGGTTCTACGGTAAATACCATATTGGCTTGCATGGGTTCTGTTAAAATACCATAATCATGGGTGTCTAATCCCATATGGTGCGATGTGCCGTGCATAAAGTATTTTTTATAGGCAGGCCAATCTTGGTCTTCATTTTTAACATCGGCTTTATCTAACAGTTTTAAGCCTAATAATTCGGAAGTCATTAATTTACCAACTTCTACATGATAGTCTGCCCAATCAGCTCCGGGAACAAGCATTTTAGTGGCCTCATTTTTAACTCTGTTTACAGCGTTGTAAACTTCTTTTTGTCTTTTGGAAAACTTACCGGAAACAGGAATGGTTCTAGTCATATCACTGGAATAATTGGCATATTCGGCCCCAACATCAAGCAAAATTAAATCGCCTGATTTGCATGAATGGTTATTTTCAGTATAATGCAAAACGTTGGCATTATTTCCAGAAGCGATAATGGGTGTGTAAGCAAATTTTTTAGATCGGTTTCTCAAAAATTCGTGCATAAACTCAGCTTCAATTTCATATTCCCAAACACCAGGTTTAACAAAATTTAAAACCCTTCGAAAGCCTTTTTCAGTAATATCACAAGCTTGTTGAATTAAATCTATTTCTATCTGGCTTTTTACAGAACGCAAACTTTGTAAGATAGGATTGCTTTTGGCTACAGAATGCGCTGGATATTTTTCTTTTAACCATTTTGTAAAACGGTCTTCACGGGTTTCTGTTTCTACATTAGCTCTATAATGCTCGTTGGTATTAATGTAAACGGTATCAGACTGTGTCATAAGCTCAAACATGATTTTTTCTAGGTCTTTAAGCCAATAAACGGTTTTAATGCCGCTGGTGGCAAAGGCCGCTTCTTTAGTTAGTTTTTCGCCTTCCCAAACGGCTATATGTTCGTTGGTTTCTTTTAAAAATAAAAGTTCTCTGTGTTTTTCTTTTGGGCAATCTGGAAATAATACCAAGACACTTTCCTCTTGGTCAACACCACTTAAATAAAAAATATCTCTGTGCTGTTCAAAGGGCATGGTACTGTCTGCGCTGATGGGGTAAATATCATTAGAATTAAATACTGCCAAGCTTTTTGGTAGCATTTTAGCCGTAAAATTTTTACGGTTTTGAATAAATAACCGTTGTTTAATAGGGTGGTATTTCATTGAAAATAGATTTAACGATAAAATTACAAAAACAAACAAGACTTTATTAATATTTCGCTATTTTTGATAGATTCCGAATTTAATGTTATGAAAACTAAGGTATTAAAAATAGTTATCGTGTTGTTGTGTTTGGCTTCAACCGATTTGTGGTCTCAAATGGTGCTTAAAGAAATCTCATTAAAAGCGCTAATAGATAATTCAACCATGGTTGTTGAAGGTGAAGTCATTGCAAAACAATCGTTTTGGGATAACCAGTTAATTTATACCGCAAACACCGTTAAAGTTTACAAGGTTTTTAAAGGAGAACCAACATCAACAACCATACAAGTTATAACTTTGGGAGGAGCTGTTGGTTTAAAAGCATTGGATGTTTCAACTAGTTTAAAGCTTCAAAAAGGTCATGTAGGGATTTTTATGCTTCAAAAAAGTCCAGTTAATAATCCAGTTGCCAATAGAATTTTAGCGGATCAATTTCAGCCTTTTGGAGCTATTCAAGGGTTTTATAAATATGACCTTTATAGTGATGTTGCCATAAACCCATTCCATAAAAAGAACGGCATTTCTTCAAAGTTTTATAAAGAAATCATGACTGTTACCGGTAAAAATTTTGCAGAAGTTTCTGCTTTTAATACAAACAAGTTTAATGAATCAATCAATCAAAAAACAGCTTTAGCACCCATTATTACAAATTTTAATCCAACAACGGCAACCGCAGGAACAAAAATGCAACTTACCATCAATGGATCGGGTTTTGGAAGTTCGGGTGTTGTTAGTTTTTCAGATGCTGACCAAGGTGGAGATGGTAGTTATATGAATGCCCTAGCCACACAAATTATTTCCTGGAGCGACACTAAAATTGTTGTTGAAATTCCATCAGGAGCCGGAACTGGTAAAATAAGGGTTACAGATGCTGCTTTGGCAAGTATTGTTTCTACAGAAGACTTGACTATTTCTTATTCTGAATTAAATGTAATTTATGATGCAGATGATGAAACTGGAACGGGGGGAGTTAATGGACCCGAAGAACCGTATGCGTATTCCGTACAGCATTTCGCACAAGACATTGCTTCTGGAGGATACGAATGGGAAATGCAAACACAATTTTTTAACGATTCAGAGCATCCGGGTGCTAGAGCTGCTTTTGAAAGAGCTTTTGAAACATGGCGTTGTACCACATTGATAAATTGGACGATAGGCAGTACACCAACCTCTGTTAACGTTGTTGAGAGTGATGGCACAAATGTTGTTAAATTTAATAATGGCACAGAACTGCCCGATGGCGTTTTAGGAACTTGCTTTTCTTGGTATTCTGGTTGTGGAAGTTCTGCTCCAAATTTAAATTGGTTTGTAGCCGAGTTAGATATTGTTTTTGATTCTGGCACAACTACCGATTGGAATTTTGGCCCTGGAGCAACTACTGTTTTAGGAGAATTTGATTTTGAAACCGTAGCACTTCATGAATTAGGTCATGGCCATCAATTGGGCCATGTTATTGATACCAATGCCGTTATGCATTTTGCACTCTCTTTTAACGAAGACCAAAGAGCACTTACCACGAATGATATTACGGCAGCAACGGATGTGCAAAACAGAAGTACATCAACTTCCGTTTGTGGAACAACTGCAATGACAGATTATGCCGGAACTTGCAATTTAAGTGTTGAAGACGAGTTATTGAATGCTGCTGTTAAAATGTATCCCAACCCATCCAATGGTATATTTTATATCACAAATGAGCCTTTCATCCAATTAAAAAAAGCTATGATTTTTGATTTAAGCGGTAGAAAGATTTCTGAATTTGATCTTTCAGGATCTTCAAAAACAAAATCAATGAATTTAATAGGACTATCAAAAGGTATTTATTTAATAAACATTCATTCTAACAGCGCTTTTATAACTAAAAAATTAATTTTAGAATAGTAGAAGACTACTAAAAACCTTTAAAAATGGTGCTTTTAGGCACCATTTTTTGTTTACAGGTTTTGGATTATTTAAAATAGTTCTAAATAAATATTTAAATGCATTAGTTTTTGTCTATAATGATAATGAAGTGTATTTTTGTGTACACATTTTTAACTTCAATATAATGAGCGGATTTTTTAAATCTTCAATTGGAAGAAAAGTATCGATGGCACTTTCGGCTTTTTTCCTCATGTTTTTCTTAATAATTCATTTAGCAGTAAATATAACTTCCATTTTTAGCGAAGCGGTGTTTAACGAAATGTCTCATTTTATGGGAACAAATCCTTTAGTTCAATTCGCCTTACAACCTGTTTTAATTTTTGGTGTTGTATTTCATTTTGTCATGGGTTTTGTTCTAGAAATAAGAAACAAAAAAGCACAAGGCATAGCGTATGCCAAAAATAACGGAGCTGCCAATTCTACTTGGATGAGTAGAAACATGATTTATAGTGGATTGGTTATTTTGGCTTTTATAGGGCTACATTTTATCGATTTTTGGTTTCCAGAAATAAATTATAAATACATCGCTGGAAACCCTGAAGAGCCAACCAGATATTTTCATGAATTACAAGAAAAATTTGTCCCTATTTGGAGAGTTGCTGCCTATGTTTTATCATTTATTTTGTTAGGATTACATTTAGCTCATGGTTTTACTTCGGCTTTCCAATCCATGGGAATTACGGCAGGAAGAAAGAAAACATTAAAAACAATCGGCATAGCTTACTCAATCATAATTCCTTTAGGATTTATTATTGTTGCGCTTTTCCATCATTTAAATCACCATTAATCTTAGAGATATGGCATTAGATTCAAAAGTACCAGAAGGTCCAATAAAAGATAAATGGACAAATTATAAAGATAAAATCAATCTTGTTAACCCCGCAAACAAGCGTTTAATAGACGTAATAATTGTTGGTACAGGTTTGGCTGGAGGTTCGGCTGCCGCAACTTTGGCAGAGTTAGGATATAATGTAAAAGCATTTTGTTTTCAAGATTCTCCAAGAAGAGCACACTCCATTGCAGCTCAAGGAGGCATTAATGCCGCAAAAAATTATCAAGGAGATGGCGATTCTACGTATAGATTGTTTTATGACACGGTTAAAGGAGGAGACTATCGTTCAAGAGAAGCAAACGTGTATCGTTTAGCTGAGGTTTCAACCAGCATCATCGATCAATGTGTTGCGCAAGGCGTTCCTTTTGCTCGTGATTATGGTGGATTGTTAGACAACCGTTCTTTTGGAGGTGTTTTGGTTTCCAGAACTTTTTATGCCAAAGGTCAAACAGGACAGCAATTATTATTAGGTGCTTACTCAGCCATGAACCGTCAAATTGGGCGTGGCAAAATTAAAATGTATAACCGCCATGAAATGCTAGATGTTGTTATTGTTGACGGAAAGGCTAGAGGTATTATAGCGCGTAATTTAGTAACAGGTGAAATTGAGCGCCACTCTGCTCATGCTGTTGTTTTAGGAACAGGAGGTTATGGCAATGCCTTTTATTTATCAACCTATGCCATGGGTAGCAATGTAACAGCGGCATGGAAAGCACATAAAAGAGGCGCTTTTTTTGCAAACCCATGTTTTACTCAAATACATCCAACATGTATTCCAGTGTCTGGTGATCATCAGTCAAAATTAACATTGATGTCAGAATCGTTACGAAATGATGGTAGAATTTGGGTTCCTAAGCATATGGAAGATGTGCTTGCTATTAGAGAAGGAAAATTAAAACCAACCGAAATACCTGAAGAAAACCGAGATTATTATTTAGAACGTCGATATCCAGCATTCGGAAATTTAGTTCCTAGAGATGTAGCTTCCAGAGCCGCAAAAGAACGCTGCGATGCAGGTTATGGCGTTAATAAAACAGGAGAAGCGGTTTACTTAGATTTTGCTACGGCGATTGAACGTTACGGAAAAGAACAAGCATATGTTAAAGGGCTTGATGAAAATGATAAAGCACTTATTAAAAAATTAGGAAAAGATATTATCAAGGCAAAATATGGAAATCTTTTTCAGATGTACGAAAAAATCGTAGATCAAAACCCATACGAAACACCCATGATGATTTATCCAGCAGCTCACTATACTATGGGTGGTATTTGGGTTGACTACAATTTAATGACGACCGTTCCGGGATTATATGCTATTGGAGAAGCAAATTTCTCTGATCATGGAGCCAATAGATTAGGAGCTTCTGCCTTAATGCAAGGTTTGGCTGATGGCTATTTTGTGCTTCCATATACCATTGGGGATTATTTATCGCATGATATTCGTACTGGACCAATTCCAACGAATTCAAAGGAATTTGATGATGCCGAAAATCAAGTAAAGTCAAACTTAGATAAGTTAATAAACAATAACGGAACCCATTCGGTTGATTATTTCCATAAGAAATTAGGAAAAATCATGTGGAATAAATGTGGTATGGCCAGAAATGCCAAAGAGTTAAAAGAGGCCATTTCTGAAATCGCAGAATTAAGAGCAGAATTTTGGAAAGACGTCAAAGTTCCTGGTATAGCTAATGAATACAATGAAGAGCTTGCCAAAGCTGGCCGAGTTGCAGATTTCTTAGAATTGGGAGAGCTATTTGCAAAAGACGCTTTACAAAGAGAAGAATCTGCTGGTGGACATTTTAGAGATGAATACCAAACGCCTGAAGGTGAAGCCATGAGACGAAAAGAGTTTCAATATGTCTCTGCTTGGGAATATAAAGGTGAACCTAAAGACGCCGTTTTACATAAGGAAGCATTAGTGTACGAGAACATTGAAGTAAAAGAAAGAAGTTATAAATAGCATATTGGTTATGAAATGAGCCACAATAATTCTTAATTTAAAATAAGATATTTGACGGCGAATTCCATCTGACAAAAAAATAAAATAAAATTTAAACAGATGAAATTAACATTAAAAATTTGGCGTCAAAAAAGCGCTAACGATAAAGGAAACTTGGTTGATTATAAAGTTAATGATGTGTCTCCAGATATGTCTTTTCTCGAAATGCTTGACGTTTTAAATCAAGATTTAATAGATAAAAATGAGGAACCTATAGCATTTGATCATGACTGTCGCGAAGGCATTTGTGGTATGTGCTCTATGTATATTAATGGACGTGCTCACGGACCAGACAGAAGCATTACCGTTTGTCAACTACACATGCGTAGTTTTAAAGATGGCGATACTATTTATATAGAACCATGGCGTGCTAAAGCTTTCCCGGTCATTAAAGATTTAATTGTTGACAGAAGTGCTTTTGACAGAATACAACAAGCTGGTGGATTTATTTCGGTTAATACCTCAGGAAATACCCAAGATGCTAATGCTACTTTAATTTCAAAATATGCCGCCGATACCGCTATGGACGCAGCCACTTGCATTGGTTGTGGAGCCTGTGTAGCAACCTGTAAAAACTCTTCAGCCATGTTATTTGTTGGAGCCAAAGTATCTCAATATGCCTTATTACCGCAAGGACAGATTGAAGCTGCAGAACGTGTAAGAAACATGGTGGCCCAAATGGATTTGGAAGGGTTTGGTAATTGTACCAATACAGGTGCTTGTGAGGTAGAATGCCCAAAGGGAATCTCTTTAGAAAATATTGCCCGCATGAATAGAGAATTAATGAAAGCAAATATAAATTAACATTTGTTATTAATACTTTTAAGTTTTTTGGTTAGATTAGCCCACCTAAATATGGAACTTAATGTATTTTAAACGTTATTTAATTATTCTTTGCCTTTTTCTTATTTGTAATCAGGGTTTTACACAATCCGTTGAAAAACATACAAAATCTCAAGAACTTTTTAATGAAAAAGCCCTACTCCAAAACATCAAAACATTATCTTCTGATGCTTTTGAAGGTAGACGCACGGGTACAAAAGGCGCTGCTATGGCAAGGCAGTATATGATCGATCAATTTACTTTTCATAATGTATTGCCTTTAAAGAAAGCTTTTGAGCAATCGTTCAGTTTTAGTAACAATCAAAAGAGATATATAGGCACCAATATTTTAGGCTTCATTAAAGGAACCGAAAACCCTGAAATATATATTGTCATTAGTGCCCATTACGACCACGAAGGCATTAAAAACGGACTTATTTATAATGGTGCAGATGATGATGCATCGGGCATAGCAGCTTTAATAAGTTTTGCTGAGTATTTTAAAAGTAATCCACCAAAACATTCGGTAATCTTAGCGGCTTTTGATGCTGAAGAGCTAGGGCTGGA
>PFKE01000062.1 GCA_002784145.1 Flavobacteriaceae bacterium CG_4_10_14_3_um_filter_33_47
ACCAATTTTTAATGATGTAAATGATAGGTTTGCCTTAAACATCATCGCAGAATGTTTTCCTGATAGAAAAATTATTGGCATGAGTGCCATTGATTTAATTTGGGGTTTTGGAACCTTACATTGTTTAAGTCAGCAAATACCTATTTAGTATTTTTAAAATAACATAGTGGATATAAAGAATGCCATAAAATTTATGATAATAAGTACTTTGGCATTTGCTTGCATGAATGTTACTGTTAAGTATTTATCATCCATTAATGCGCCTCAAATAGTTTTTTTTAGATCGGCTAGTTCCTTGTTTTTTACATTTGGATATCTTTTTAAAAATAAAATTCCTATTTATGGAAATAATAAAAAGTTATTGATTTTAAGAGGTGTAATAGGGGTTACTTCAATGACTTTCTTCTTTGCTTCCATCAAATATTTGTCTGTTGGCACAGCAGTTTCATTACGTTACATAGCACCCATTTTTGCAGCCATTTTTGCTGTAATATTTATAAAGGAAAAAATTAAACCGTTGCAATGGTTGTTTTTTATCATGGCTTTTTCTGGCGTTGTTGTTTTAAAAGGTTTTGATACTCATGTAAGTACTTATGGCCTTATATTGGTTTTAATAGCTTCCATATTTAGTGGCTTTGTTTATATTCTTCTCAGTAAAATTGGAAAAAGTGAACATCCGGTTGTTGTAGTCAATTATTTTATGATTATTGCCACTATAGTTGGAGGTGTTTTATCCATTAATCATTGGGTGACTCCTAATGGAATTCAATTAATTTTATTACTCAGTTTAGGAGTATTTGGATATTATGGACAGGTTTATATGACTAAGGCATTCCAATCAGCACCTACAAATCAGGTGGCGCCTTTAAAATATATCGAAGTTGTTTTTACGCTTATTATTGGTCTTTTTTGGGTAAAAGAAGTTTATACGTTTTGGAGTCTTTTAGGAATAACTTTAATAATTGGAGGATTACTTTTAAATGTTCTTTATAAAGAGCGTACTAAATAATTAATCATACATTTCTATATCAAATGTAAAACAAGTACATAATGGATTATACCTTTTCTTTTATCAATATTCTTTTAAGGTTTTAATCAATTATTGAACTACGAAAATTATGTGTGCCGTTAATTATAATGTCTATTACGTTGTTTTTCGATAACGCCATACTGCCAAACCATTCATGATAACAGCATAAGTCAGTGTTTTTAATAGTTGTGGAAGAATATCCATAAATCCAGAACCTTTAAGCATGACCATGCGCATGACTTCTACAAAGTATTTTATCGGATTAAACTCTGTGAATAGTTGAGCCCATTTGGGCATACTTTCAATGGGTGTAAACAAACCGCTCATTAAAATAAAAATGACCGTGAAAAACCAAGCAATAAACATGGCTTGCTGTTGTGTTTCGGTAAAATTTGAAATGAATAAACCAATACCTAAAATCACTAAAATATAAATGGATGTGTAGAGATACATGAGTGGTAAACTACCAAGCATTGGAACATGGAATATTAATCTTGCCAATATTAATCCTATGGTTAACAAGCCCATACCTATGACCCAAAACGGAAATAGCTTACCGATAATAAATTGGCTTTTTTTTATTGGTGTCACGTTGATTTGCTCTAAAGTCCCAATTTCTTTTTCACGCACAATATTCATTCCCGAAAGAAAAAGTGTAATCATAGTTACCAGTAAAACCAATATACCGGGAACCATAAACGTTTTATAGTTCAAAGTTTCATTATACCAGAATAATGGAATGGTTTCAATAGTAATGGGCTGTATTTGTTGGTCTGAAACTTGTAATAATTCTACTTTTAAGTGTTGATTAAAACGCTGAACAATCTGTGTAACATATACATTTTCAACTCCAGCGGCAGCACCATCAATGGCATTAATGGTAACTCCTAAATTGTTGTATTTTTCTTTTTGTAAATCGCGTTCAAAATAATGGGGAATTTCTAAAATAACATCTACTTCTCCTTTAAGCATTGCCGAACTCGCTAATGCTTCCGAAGGAAAATCTGTTAACACGTCAAAATAGGTTGAAGCATTGAACTTTTCAACTAATGCTCTGGATGTTGATGTGTGATCGTTATCAACATATCCGAATTTGATATTCTTGACTTCAAAAGTGGCCGCATTAGATAAAATAACGAGTTGCAATAAGGGCAAAACAAAAATGATGGGAAGCATTCCTTTATTTCTAAAAATTTGCTTAAACTCTTTTTGTACGATGTATAGGATGGTTTTCATTATTCCAGTCTAATTTTATATTTTTTCACGCTCAATGCCATAAAAAACACCGTCATTCCTAATAAAATCAAAGTTTCTTTCCATATAAACTGAAGCCCAACACCTTTAAGCATGATACCTTTAATAATGATGATAAACCATTTAGCAGGAATGATATTGCTAATGACTTGAAGCGGTATAGGCATGCTCGAAATAGGAAAAATAAAACCCGACAATAATATTACAGGAAGCATTAATCCCATTAACGAAATCATCATGGCGGTTTGTTGGGTTGCAGAAATGGTTGATATTAATATACCTAAAGCCAATGCACTTATTATAAATAATATACTTTCCAAACCTAGTAAAAACAGACTTCCTTGAACTGGCATTTTAAAGATGAATATGCTTAACGTAACAATGACCACAGCGTTTATGATGGAAAGAAAAATATATGGAAACACTTTTCCTATAATGACCTGAATGGGTTTTAACGGCGATACCAAGAGGATTTCCATAGTGCCTAATTCCTTTTCTCTGGTTATCGATATGGATGTCATCATGGCTGAAACCAACATTAAAATAATAGTCATTACACCTGGAACAAACATGTAAACGCTTTTTAATTCTGGATTGTAAACCATACGGGTTTCTGGCACCATTTGATAGACCATAGTAATGTCTTTGTTTAATTCTTTTTGATACTTCTGAAGAATGGCATTTA
>PFKE01000128.1 GCA_002784145.1 Flavobacteriaceae bacterium CG_4_10_14_3_um_filter_33_47
CTGAACTAGTTCTACATAATTCCCGGGCAAACATCCCATTTCTAAAAGTTTTAATGGAATATGAATGGATGAAACATCAGTAATTATGCAACGTTCTCAATTTCCCTTGCAACGGTCTTAATACTCAGGTATCAAAACCAAGAAAGTGCATATCCTCATGCACTAATTTTGAATTAACCGTTATAAATGACGGGAAGATAAAGTAGAAAACCCAAGAGGGAACACTCGCGGATAAAAATAGTTTGGTTGGTTATTTAGTTAAAAGATCGTTTAAAGCTTAGGCTTTAGGCGGTTTTTTTAGTTTTGTTTAACGGTTCGTGTATCTTGGAAAGTTGCGTAGCTTGTGTGTGAGGATTTTCCGAAGGAAAATCGGATGCAAACAAACAAGCAACTCACATTAGTTTAGCTAAAACCAGAAATTTTTTATATACGGCTTAGGCAACGTTTTTATTTTCGTAGTGTTTTATTGCGTTCAGCTCAGATTCTTTCGATTCTTTTTCCTCTTCAATGTCATAATCGTCTTGAAGTCCAAGCCAGAATTTGGCAGAATTTCCAAAATATTTGCTCAATCGTAATGCTGTGTCCGCTGTAATTCGGCGATTTCCTTTTATGATTTCGGAAATTCGAGTTTGCGGAATTTTTAAGTCCTTGGAAAGTCGGTATGCGGTGATTTCCAATGGCTCAAGAAATTCGTAATTCAAGATTTCTCCAGGATGTACATTTGCTAACTTTTCCATTTTTATATTTTTTAATGATAATCAATTATTTCCACTTCGCTTGCATTTCCTTTGTCCCAAATGAAAATGATCCTCCATTGTTTATTAATCCTAATGCTATAAAACTCGTTCAGTTTTCCAGTCAATTTTTCCAGTCGATTTGAAGGTGGAATTCGCAAATCCGAAATGTCTTGCGAGTTGTTTAACATTCTTAATTTCCGACGTCCAATGTTTTGAATTTCAACAGGCATTTTCTTAACTCGGAGTCCGTTCCAAATTTGTTCGGTCTCTTTCGAGCCAAAGGAAATAATCATGTTTTCGTTTTGCGTTACTAACGCCAAAGATAAGTAAAATATTTGAATTTACAACGGATTTTCTCAAATGTTGCCTAACTATTATGATATGAAATCGTTTTAATGTTTTATATCAGATGCTAAACGCAGTTAGTCAAATATTCTTACAAAAGCAAGTTTGATTATTTATAAAAATTCATTTCATCCAAATATTCCCAAACATGTTGTGGTAACATGGGTTGCACGTTTTTGCCGTCTTTAATGGCTTGGCGTATAAAGGTTGAAGATAGCTCCATAAGAGGCGCCTTAATAACATGAATTTTTTTGTGACCATCAAACGGAGTTTCAACTTTTTGTTCTGAAACTCTTGGATATACATAAATATCGTGGTTTGCCAGAATGAGCTTATAGTTTTTCCATTTATGAAAACTTTTTAAATTGTCTTCACCCATAATTAAAGCAAACTGGTGTTGCGGATATTTTTCCTGTAAATAGGCTAAGGTATTGATGGTGTAATTGGGCTGGGGTAAATTAAACTCAATATCGCTGGGTTTAAGCTTGGTATAATCTTGAGTGGCTCGGTACACCATTTCTAAACGCTGGTAATTATCCAGTAAGGTGCTTTTATTTTTAAACGGATTGTGTGGCGTTACCACAAACCAAACTTGGTCTAGAGGGCTATATTCAACCATGTGGTTGGCAATGACCAAATGACCAATGTGTATAGGATTAAACGAGCCAAAAAACAATCCTACTTTCATGGCAATTTTTTTAAGAGTTTACAAAGTTTCTCACCAAATCTTCAGCTTCAGAAAGAGCCTTTTCTAATTGATGGTTTTCAATAATAACATCAAATAAGGGAGCCGTTGCCAGTTCTGCAGAAGCCTTGGCAATACGCATATTTATTCTGTCTTCTGTTTCTGTTTTACGTTTTTTAAGTCTTATTTTAAGCTCATCAATGCTTGGTGGTTTTACAAAAACGGCTAGGGTTTCTTCAGGAAATTTACGTTTTATGCGCAAGCCTCCAGAAACATCAATATCAAAAATAACGTGCTTGCCATGAGCCCAGATGCGCTCAACTTCAGACTTTAAAGTGCCATAAAAATTGTCTCTATAAACTTCTTCCCATTCAAGGAATTCATCATTTTTAATTTTGGTTTTAAATTCTTTGGCAGACATAAAATAGTAATCTTTACCATGAACTTCTTCTCCTCGTTTTTCACGAGATGTTGCCGAAATAGAAAATTCTAAATTCAAGGCTTCTTGTTTTAGTAAATGCCTTACAATGGTTGTTTTTCCAGAGCCTGATGGTGCTGAAAACACAATAAGTTTGCCTTGTTTATTATCTTTTTTTATCACGAATACACTAATATTTTTTTCATTGAGAATTGCTGCTGAATACTGCTACTAAATACTGCATACTATTTAAAGCACATTCAATAATTGTTCTTTAATCTTTTCAAGCTCATCTTTCATTCGAACCACGAGTTGTTGCATGGGCGCATAGTTGCTTTTAGAGCCAATGGTATTAATTTCCCGCCCTATTTCTTGACTAATAAATCCTAGTTTTTTACCGTTTGAATCGTTGGAGTTTAAGGCTTCCATAAAATACTCTAAATGGTTTTTTAAACGCACTTTTTCTTCGGTAATGTCAAATTTTTCTATGTAGTAAACCAATTCTTGTTCAAAGCGGTTTTCATCATATTTTTCTTTTAACTCTTCAATGCCTTTGGTTAAACGCTCACGAACACCATCAATCCGATCTGGATCCATGGCAATGACTTTTTCAAGTAAATCATTAATAATACCAATGCGTTTTCTAAATTCTTCTTCAAGAACTTTTCCTTCATCTAATCTATAATGATTGATAAGCGTAATGGTAGATAAAATCTCATTTTCAATAGCCTGCCATTCGGTTTCATTAATTTCTTCACGAACGGTATTTAACGAATCTGGAAAGCGTACGGCCATTTTTAAAAGTTCAATCTCTTCGCCATCAACAACATTTCTTAATTGGTTGATGTATTGCTTCACAACAGGAGCGTTTATTTGGGTTGAGGTATCTTCGGCAGTCATTTCAACATATATGGAAAAATCTATTTTACCACGTTCTAATTTGTCTGCTAAAAGTTTTCTTATATCCAGTTCTTTTTCTCTATAAATTGACGGCATTCTGGCATTTAAATCAAGCGTTTTACTGTTTAGGGATTTTAGCTCAACGCTAACTTTTTTAGTAGGTAATTGCAAAATGGATTTACCATAACCGGTCATTGAATATATCATATGCTTATAAATAAAGTTGTACAAAGGTAATTAAAACCAAAGGTTTAGAAAATATATGAGGTTTGTTTTAGTTTTTGTGCTGATAATTTCATCTTTGCAAACCACATTTGAAATCTTAATTTATATACTTTAAACAGATTTAGTAAGCATTGTAAAGATTTGTTTATTAAATTTATAGTATAATTATGAAAGCGCTTCTTAAAACGATGCGTTTATTTTATGAATCTTAAATTTAAGTAGTTATGAAAAAATTTGCCCTTTTAATCTTGATTTTAATGTCTGCTACTACGTTTTCTCAAGAAAACAATGATTTATTTGAAAAAAAGGCCACTTCTTTTACGTATAATAAAAATGGTTTAAGTCCAAGTAAATTAACCGTTAAGGTCAATAAATTTGATAAAAAAGAGCTTTACGAAAAAGTCTTGGAATGGGTTGGTGAAAAATATAAAGACCCAAACAAGGTCATTAAAAAAAAGGAAAAAAACGATAAAATTAAAATAGAAGGCTTTACAGATAATGCCTTATGTTTTGGAGTTAAATCTGAATATAGCTGTGAAGGCTTAACCTACACTATTGAATTTACTTTTGAAGACGAGGAATACAAAATAAAACCTTCAGAACTTTACTATACTTCTAAAAATGATAAAAAAGTAAAGTTAGATCTTAAAAAAAGCGATTTTTACACAAACAGCGGAGACCCGTTGGAAGGTTATGAAAAAATTTCATCTCAAATAGAAACCTTATTTAATAGTCTAAACAAAAGCGTGTTAAATTACATAACCAACAAAGACCAAGAAGACGAGTGGTAACATAACAGCAAAAGGCACCCTATGAAAAGGATTATTATAATATGTTTAATAACCTATTTCCATCAAGCTTATTCTCAAAACATTAATGTTCATCCCAATCAAGAACTGAATATTCAAACCAAGTTTAGTCAATACGGATCTTTATTTGAAAATTCTAATCGCAATTCGCCCATGTTATCTCAGTTTAACAAAGGGCAAAAGTGTGTTGTGCTCCGCTATTTGGGACTAAATAAGTATAAGATAAAATACAAACATTGGACGGGATATGTAACATCAGAGTATCTGGTCATTAATGATGAGATGAGGCTTGTTAAAAAACAATATGAAGCCTATGTGGCATATGAAAAAAACGAGAGTTTAGAGAGCAGTCCTATAAAAATGCCAAACAATGACGAAAAAATACCCCTTAAAGTTCCAAAAATGGAAGAAATTAAGATACAAGCTCCTATTAAGTTAATAGCTGAATTAATAGAAGAAGACAGTCGTTTAACAGATACCTTAATAAAAACAGTTGAAAAGAAAATAGAGTCTGAACCAAAGATGGATTGCCGTTATCTATTAAATGAAACAGATGTTTTTGAAGGCACTCATATCATTAGAACAGAAAACTATAAAGTGAGTGATGATTTACAAATTGAATTATTTAAAAAAGGAAACAAAAAATATGTGTTTTTTAATTTTTCTGGAGATTTAGGTTGTGCAAGTTCCTACACTCACAACCGGTCTTTTGTTAAAATTTATTTAGAAAATAATGACCAACTAACCATTTTTCATACTTGGGATATGGATTGCGCTGATTTTAGTTTAAAAGGAATGCTAACAAGCTCTACGATAGCAAAGCTTAAAGAATCTCCAATAAAGTCTATTTATTTGCAAGGCACCAAAGCCAATCACCTCATTGAAAATATAATGTATCAGGAGTTTTTTATGGATACATTAAAATGTATTGATTAAAGAAAAAGCATTTATAGTTAATAAATAACTGAAAATACATAAAAGTTCTTATTATAAAGGCAAGCTAGATTTTTCATTTATGACGTCTAAAGCCAGCTCATTAATGGTTTTTTGTTTTAAGTTTTTCATTAAAACACTCCTTGAAGGATTTATTAAACTGTGTACAGGGCAAGGATTATTTTTATCACACCTTTCTAAACTTAACAAGCAGGCGTTTAAGTTTCTTTCGCCTTCAATAACGGCAACAATATCCATAACACTTCTGTTTTTATTTAGGTCACTTAAAAAAAACCCTCCTTTTGGACCTCTCGTAGAAGATATTAATTTTTGCTTAGCCAATTCTTGTAATAATTTGGCAATATAGGCTTGTGGGACATTGATGGGTTCAGCAATATCCTTTACCATAATTTTTTTTTCTTCACTTGAGTTTATAGCTAAAAACAATACCGCCTTAATAGCATATTTGGATGAATTTGAAATCATTTTATCAATTATTTTATTCTATTCAAATTAAAAAAGATATTTTTGTCTTAAATATGATTTTTATCATATTTATTAAGTTGGCAAGATATTAATTTTGACACATAAAATTATAAAACATGAAATCAATAGTAACTATTTTAAGCATTTTACTAACCATTAGCCTCATGAGTTGTGGAAGTAAAGAAGAAAAAAAGAAGGAAGGGTTTTCGTACGAACAAAAATCTAAACCTGAAAGCACTGTACAAGCCCCAACCAAAACGGTTTTAGCATCTCAAAGAGTGGATTTAACCAATAAGGGCATTGGGCCTATTACTTCAATAGAATTAAATACTGAAGTAAGCCAAGAAATGGCTTTACAAGGCGAGGGCATTTATAAAAAAATGTGTACAGCTTGCCACAGACCTACTAAAAAATTTATTGGGCCTGCGCCTATTAATATTTTAGAAAGAAGAACACCAGAATGGGTTATGAATATGATTTTAAATCCAGAGGAAATGTTACAGAAAGATCCGTTAGCTAAAGAACTATTAGCTGAGTTTAATGGAGCTCCAATGGCCAATCAAAATTTAACCCAAGAAGAAGCAAGAGCGGTATTAGAATACTTTAGAACCTTAAAATAACATGCATATGAAAGCCAAAAAAACCATCGTATTAAGTGTTTTAATTGTTTTAAGTTTTTATCAATGTAAAGACAACAAAGACCTTCAAACTAAAGACGCTTCGGTAACAACCGTCAGTACCAAATCAAATGAAAAACAAGGGCAGGCCTTCATTAAAAATGACGAAGGTAAGCCAACCGTTTTAAGTATTGCCATAGGCTCCAAAGACCATACCACTTTGGTAGCTGCAGTACAAGCCGCCGAATTAGAAAACGTATTAGTTAATGCGGGTCCTTTAATGGTATTTGCACCTACCAACGAAGCCTTTGCCGCCTTGCCCGACGGAACGGTGGAAAGTTTGTTAAAGCCAGAAAACAAAGCCAAACTAGCGCTCATATTAAAACATCATGTAACACCAGGAAACTATTCAAAAGATTTTTTGAAAAAGTTTAAACAACTAGGTCAAGCAAGTAATGAAAATGTTAGTATTGAAGTTAAGGACGATGACGTTTATGTAGGAGGCGCTAAAATTATAGCAAGTATTCAAGCAGGTAATGGAATTGTCCATGTAGTAGATAAGGTAATATTACCAGAAAATTAAAAAACTAAAAACTAAATATAATGAAACAAATTTTTAAAATATCAACAGTATTTTTAATGATTGCATTGGCATTTGCCAGTTGCAATAATGGTAAATCGTCAAAATCAAATAGCGCCTTAAGTTCTAATGTAGCAGAAAAAGTATATGTAGCTCCAGGAGAGTATGATGAGTTTTATGCTTTTATTTCTGGTGGCTATAGTGGAAATTTAACTGTTTATGGTTTGCCATCGGGAAGAATGTTTAAGGAAATCCCCGTGTTTTCTCAGTTTCCAACAAACGGTTATGGTTATTCAGAAGAAACTATACCTATGTTAAATACGTCTCACGGATTTATTCCTTGGGGAGATGCTCATCATCCAGATATTTCTCAAACCAATGGCGAATTGGATGGTCGTTTTATTTTTATGAATGAAAATAACACTCCACGAATTGCAAAAATTGATTTAACCACTTTTGAAACTACTGAGATTATTGAAGTTCCTAACAGTGCTGGAAATCATAGCTCGTCTTTTGTAACCGAAAACACCGAATATGTGGTTGCTGGAACTCGCTTTTCTGTCCCAATTCCGCAACGTGATATGCCTATAAACGAGTATAAAGGTAATTTTCAAGGCGCTTTATCTTTCATTGCTGTAGAGCCAGAACATGGCGGGATGGAAATAAAATTCCAGGTACTTATGCCAGGTTTTAATTACGACTTATCACATCCAGGACGTGGAAAATCTCACGGGTGGTTCTTTTTTACAACCTATAATACAGAAGAAGCTAATTCTCTTTTAGAAGTCAATGCATCACAAAACGACAAAGATTTTATAGCAGCTGTTAACTGGAAAAAAATTGAAGACTACGTAAATAATGGCGGCGGTACCATGATGCCAGCAGAATACGCACACAATGTTTATGACGAAACCACACACAAAGCAACGTCCACAATCATAAAAGAGGTTCGTGTAATTAATCCATCTGAAGTTCCTGGTGCTGTATATTTTTTACCAACACCAAAATCTCCTCATGGTTGTGATGTCGATCCAACGGGAGAGTATATTGTTGGTAATGGTAAACTTTCGGCTAATTTAACAGTACATTCATTCACAAAAATGTTAGCTGCTATTGAAGGTAAAAAGTTTGACGGAGAAGCGTATGGCATTCCTATTTTAAAATTTGAAGATGTCTTGGCTGGCTCTGTAGAACAACCCGGATTAGGTCCATTACATACCGAGTTTGACGACAAAGGAAATGCATACACAACGTTTTTTATATCTTCTGAAGTTGTTAAATGGAAATTAGGAACTTGGGAAGTCATTGATAGAAAACCCACTTACTATTCTGTTGGTCACTTAACTATTCCTGGTGGAAACTCCAGAAAACCTCAAGGTAAGTACATGTTTGCTATGAATAAAATCACCAAAGACCGTTATTTGCCAACGGGTCCAGAAATGGAACATAGCGCCCAGTTGTATGACATCACAGGAGATAAAATGGAGTTACTGCTAGATTTTCCTACTCACGGAGAGCCACATTATGCTGCAGCAATGCGCGCAGACATTATTAAAGAACGTTCTAAAAAAATATACAGTCTCGCAGAAAACAAACATGAGTATGCGGCTAAATCTGATGCAGACACTAAAGTTGTTAGACAAGGTAATGATGTTCACATTTACATGACAACTATTAGAAGCCATTTCGCACCAGACAACATTGAAGGCATTAAAATTGGGGATAAAGTATATTTCCACGTAACCAATTTGGAACAAGATTTTGATGTGCCTCATGGATTTGCGGTCTTAGGTCAAAACAATTCTGAATTATTAATTATGCCTGGACAAACTAAAACCTCCGTTTGGGAGCCAACCAAAGTTGGTGTCTGGCCTTTTTATTGTACAGACTTCTGCTCAGCATTACACCAAGAAATGCAAGGATACGTGCGAGTTTCAGCTAAAGATTCTAACGTTCCTTTAAAATGGTCGTTAGGTGACGATTTTTAATAAAATCTTCTTGTAGCATTTATTATCTAATTTAAGGTGAGGGTTGCCCTTTTCGCTCTCACCTTATTTTTTATAAAACACAGGATACTTGAATTAAAAATTACTTTAAAAAAAACAAAAATTTAATATCTAACTAAGATGAAAAAGACGAGCATTATAATGATCATAGGATCGCTACTATTACTAGGGCTTTTTAAATTTCCTTTATGGAACATCATGCTTGGTGCTCCTCAATATCCAGATCCACTGGGTATGAATATTTATATTAATGGCATTCAAGGGGTCTCTGAGTTTGACATACAAAATATAGATGGATTAAATCACTATATAGGCATGAAAACGATTCCAAAACCAGAAGAAATGTGGGAGTTCTCATTGTTTCCAAAAGTTATTTTAGGAATGGTAGTATTGGGTGTTGCGATAGGCATACTTGGTTTTTTTGGGAAAGTAAATTATTGGTTTTTTTTAGGTTGGTTTCTACTTATGTCTGTGCTTGGAATTTTAGGCATGTACGATTTTAACAATTGGCTAATTGATTATGGTAGTAATTTAGACCCGCATGCTATTATTAAAGTAACCAACCCCGATGGTACGCCGATGTCTTATAAACCACCTTTATTAGGGTTTCAAAAATTATTGAATTTTGATGTTACGTCTTTACCGCACATAGGTGGTTACCTAATGTTTTTAGGAATGTCGTTAACACTGTTCGCATTCTGGTTGGGAAGAAGAGGAACCTTAAGAAAAAAGCCAATGAACTAGATTGCTTAAAAAATTAAAAATATGCAAACACTTAAACCCTTTTTATTAATAGCATTACTTCTATTGGTTGTTAGTTGTAATGTCTCACCAAAACCCATAGCGTATGGAAACGATGGTTGTCATTTTTGTAAAATGACGATAGTTGATAAAGTTCACGCCGCCGAAATAGTTACCAAAAAAGGAAAGGTTTACAAATTTGATGCTACGGAATGTATGATTTATTTTATGAAAGAATTTAACACGTCTGAAATTGCTTTATACTTATCAAATAATTTTACAGAACCAGAAGCGCTCATAGATGCTACACAAGCTACTTTTTTAATTAGCAAAAATATTCCAAGTCCTATGGGGGCTTTTTTATCAGCGTTTAAAAATAAGGCCGATGCTGAAAAAGCCCAAACTAAAAATGGTGGCACACAGTATACTTGGAATGAGCTGCTAACGCATTTAAACCGTTAGTTTCATGAATAATTGGGTTGCTTTTTTAATAATCATTTCTTTGACTTGCATCAGCCAAGCTCAAAATATTGATGTGTGCAATACTTGTACTGTTTCAACAGTAACAGCGGCCATTGCTCAAGCCAAAGAGTATGATACCATTACTATTAAAAAAGGAACTTACAAGGAACATGACATTATTATTGATAAACCGCTAACCATTATTGGCGAAAATTATCCAGTCATTGATGGCGAATCAAAAGGAGAAATAATCACGATTGTCTCAGATAATGTCTCGGTTGATGGGTTATTTATCATTAATGTTGGCACTAGTTATACTGAAGATTATGCCGCCATTCGAGTGAGAAAAAGCAAACATTTTGTAATTCAAAATGTGGTTTTAGAAAAGTTATTTTTTGGAATTTATCTAGAAAAATCAAGCTATGGTAAAGTCTATCATAATAAAGTAATTGGCGATGCTGTTGAAGAGTACAACTCCGGAAATGGCATACAATTGTGGTATAGCAATCATATAGAAATTGAACATAATTATGTTGAGCACGTGCGTGATGGCATTTATCTAGAATTTTCAGACGACTGTATTATTAAAAATAATGTCAGTGCCAAGAATTTAAGATATGGGTTGCATTTCATGTTTTCTAATAACGATATGTATCAAGATAATACCTTTGAAAACAATGGCGCAGGCGTAGCGGTAATGTTTTCAAAAAAAATAAAAATGTATCATAATACTTTTAAAGAAAATTGGGGAGCCGCTTCGTATGGGTTGTTGCTTAAAGAAATTAATGATGCTGAAATTAAAGGAAACACCTTTGAACAGAACACCATTGGCATTAATATAGAAGGCTCCAACAGGATTACCTATAAAAACAATCATTTTATTAGTAATGGTTGGGCAATAAAAGTGCGAGGTGCTTGCTATACCAACAGCTTTATAGAAAATAATTTCTTATACAATTCCTTTGATATATCTTATAACAGTAATGTTAATGATAACGTATTCGACAAAAATTATTGGAGTAATTACACGGGATATGATCTTGATAAAAATGGGATTGGCGATGTGCCATACAGACCCGTAAAACTGTTTTCTTACATTGTTAACAGAACACCAGAAACCATTATTTTACTGAGAAGCCTTTTTATTGATATTATTGATTTTTCTGAAAAAGTGTCGCCTGTTTTTACGCCAGATAATCTATTAGACAATCATCCTTTAATTAAAAAAATGTCATGGTAACTATTCAAAACCTTCATAAAAAATTTGGTCAAAACAAGGTGTTAAGTGGTTTAAACCTTGACATAAAAGAAGGCGGTATTTTTGCCGTACTTGGCCCCAATGGCTCAGGCAAAACCACCTTAATTAAAGCTATTTTAGGCATGGTAATTCCAGATAAAGGAACCATCCATATGTTCGAAAAAAACATTAAAAACCATTCGGCCTACAGAAATAATATTGACTATTTACCACAAATAGCAAATTTTCCAAGTAATCTTAAAGTAAAAGAACTTATAAAAATGATTAAGGATTTAAGAGGTCGAGCAGCCAATGATGACCAGCTCATAAAACACTTCAAACTGGAGCCCTTTCTGGATAAAAAATTAGGAAACCTGTCTGGCGGTACCAAACAAAAAGTAAATATTGTATTAACATTTATGTTTAACAGCCCACTTATTATTTTAGACGAACCAACCTCAGGCCTAGACCCTATTTCCTTATTACGCTTAAAAGATTTGATTCAAACAGAAAAAGCAAAAGGAAAAACCATTTTAATTACGTCTCATATTATGAGTTTTGTTGAAGAAGTCTCTGATGAAATTGTTTTTTTATTAGAAGGGGAAATTTATTTTAAAGGCACCATAAATGAGCTTAAAAACAAAACCAATCAACCCAATTTTGAACACGCTATAGCGTCTATATTAACAGAGAATCATGCTTAAAATATTAAAATACAGTTTTTACGATTTAATGCGCAGTCGCTGGAATTACGTGTACTTTGCCTTTTATTTTTTACTAGGTATGGTGCTGTTATTCTTAAACAATGATGTATCAAAAGCAGTTATAACCTTAATGAACATTATCATTGTTCTAGTGCCTTTAATTGGAACCATCTTCGGCGTTATGTATTACTACAATTCTAAAGAGTTTACAGAACTTTTATTGGCACAACCCTTAAAGCGTTCGTCTATATTTTTGGGTCAATATTTAGGAGTCGCTTTATCAT
>PFKE01000073.1 GCA_002784145.1 Flavobacteriaceae bacterium CG_4_10_14_3_um_filter_33_47
CAATGTCCTGATTTAACATTAATAGTGGAGGAAACATCCAGAGTTCTGTATCCCAAAAAATATGACCATTGTAGTTTTGAGATGATAATCCCATGGGTGAAATACTCAAATTTGAATCACCTCTTGAAAAGGCATAAAGATGATATAAGGCCAATCGAACATCTAATTGTGATTGTATATCACCTTCAATAATAATATCTCCTTCCCAAAGATTTTCCCATAAATTTTTGTGTTGGTCTAGTAAATCTTTTCTTGGAGTTAACATATTAAAAATTACAAAACGTTCAGACTCGGTTTGTGGATCTTCAAAATCTTGTGTCGAACATTCAGCACCTGTCCATGCAAACTCATAAATTTCATTGGTTTTTAAATCTTTTTCAAAGGACAAGTGATTTTCATAATCTGATACTTTGTTATGTGTTAAATGTGGTCTTTGATGTTCTCTACCAGAATTAATGGCATGCCATACAAACGTAGCCGAAGTCCCAATGGTGTGTTTGCCAAACTTGGTTTTTGCAACGGTTTGTAAAATCGGCATGGTGGTTTCTAAATCTTGTAACACTCTGAACGTACTTAAAGGTTCAATAAAATCATTTGGCGTTGTAATTTTTCCTGTAGTTTTAATGGTTATATTTTTTAAAGGAAGAATCTGGATATCAATATAACCAGCATATTGAATATTTCTTAGGGCATAAATGGTATACGAAATTTTCGCCTTATCCTTAAATGTAAACGACGTTTTGAATCCTGCTGTTTTCATGTTTAAAGATTGTTGCCAATCGGAAATATTTTGTTCGGTAATTTTTTCGCCATCTATTTCTAAATCTAAATTTGCAAAGTTCATTCCAGATACAATTCGACTCACACCAAGCTCTGATTCTTTTTCATAGACATTGTTAAGAATGATACTTTTGGTTTGGAACGGTTTGTCTTCTGGTAATATTCCAATACGACCATTTGCGGTTACAATGCCTGTGTATGCTTCAACTTTTCCAGAAGTTAAAATCCAACCATCATTTTGCGCTTGAATGATGAAATTTATGGTAATACATAGAATGAACGCGATTTTTTTCATGTTGAGCTTAGTTTAGTTTGTCTTTAAAAGTAATAAAATTATAATGATTTTGTTCGTCCTCCATCAACAGGTATATTAATGCCATTGACATAACTGGCCGCTTCACTTGCTAAAAAAGTAATAACATGAGCCGTTTCTTCGGGTTTAGCAAAACGTTTTGCAGGTGAATAGTTTTTCATGATTTCAGTCATAGCCTCAACAGAGATTCCGGCACCATTTGCTTTGACTTTAATAATTTCATTGAGGCGTTCTGTTTCTGTAAAACCGGGCAATACATTGTTTACTGTAATACCAAAACTGCCAACTTCTATAGATAAAGTTTTACTCCAGTTGCCAACCGCGCCACGAATGGTATTGCTTACGCCAAGGCCAGGAATGGGTTCTTTTACAGAAGTGGATATGATATTAACAATTCTTCCAAATCCTTCTGTTTTCATAAACGGAATCACTGCTTGAGCTAAGACATGATTACATTTTAAATGTTGCGTAAAGGCATTGTCAAATTCTTCTAAACTGGCGTTTAAAATATCTCCGCTTCTTGGACCGCCAGTATTATTGATTAAAATATGAAATCCATGATATTTTTCAATAAACATGATCACTTGTTCTTGTAAATCTCTTGGGTTTGAGAAGTCCGCAACAATAAAGCTATGATGTTCGCTGTTAGGCATTTCAGCGATGACCGCTTTTAATTTATCTCTGTTTCTTGCTACTAGCGTTACATTAGCACCTTCATTAGCAAATGCAATGGCTGTAGCTTTTCCAATGCCTTGAGTGCTTCCGCAAACTAAGGCGTATTTTTTGTTTAAGTTTAAGTTCATTTTTTTTAAATGTTTTATTAATCGAAAAGCAATCAAAATTATTAAGAGTATAAAAAAATAATGGTTAAAGGTTTAATCATTAATTTTTTAGGTAGGTTGTTTTTCTTTTCAAAATCTCTTCTTTTTTTCTTCTTTTCCCAGAATTTCAGCTGTTCTATTAAATCTAAAATATTTGCAATTATACTCTCCATTTTTTAATATTTAATACAAACATTTTTTGCTTCCGTAAAAAAACGAAGTGCTTCAAAACCGCCTTCACGACCTATTCCAGATGCTTTTACACCTCCAAAAGGTGTTCGCAAATCACGCATCATCCAAGTGTTCACCCAAATAATGCCTGCTTGAATTTGACTGCTCATTCGCATGGTCCGTTTTAAATCATTGGTCCAAAGGGTTGCAGACAAGCCATATTTAACCTTGTTTGCCATTTGTAACACGTGGTCTTCACTGTTGAATGGCATGATGGTAACCACTGGACCGAAAACTTCTTCTTGATTGATTTGGCATTCATTCGTTAAAACTTCAATGACTGTTGGTTCTAAATAATAGCCGTTTTCAAAATCTTTGATGATGACTTTATTGCCTCCACATAAAACAATTCCGTTTTCATTTTTAGCAATATCAATATAGTTTAGTACTTTTTCTAAATGTGTTTTTGATACTAAAGCACCAATATTTGTTGATTCTTCTGAAGGATGACCCACTTTGAGTTGTTTTACTTTTGCAATAAAATCAATTTTAAATCTATCATAAATAGAAGCTTCAACAAAAACCCTGCTACCACATAAACAAATTTGTCCTTGATTTGAGAAAGAAGAGCGAATGGTGGTTTCCAACATACTTTCATAATCACAATCCGCAAAAATGATATTAGGATTTTTGCCACCCAATTCTAAGGATAGTTTTTTAAACATAGGTACCGCCACTTTAGCAATATGTGCACCGGTTTCCGTACCGCCAGTAAATGAAATAGCTTTAATGCCTGGATGTTCTACAATGGCTTGTCCTGTGGTTGTACCTAAGCCGTGTACAATGTTTAAGACACCTTTTGGTAATCCGGCTTCATTACAGATGTTTCCCAACAAATATGCTGTCATTGGAGTGACTTCACTTGGTTTCGCAACGACACAATTTCCTGCTGCTATGGCAGGCGCAATTTTCCATGTAAATAAATAGAGTGGGAGATTCCAAGGAGAAATGCAACCAACAACACCAATGGGTTGACGCAAGGTGTAATTCATAGCTTCTTGTCCAACACTTTCATGACTTTCACTGGCAAATTGTGTGATGGCATTTCCAAAAAAGCGAAAGTTACTGGCTGCTCTTGGAATGTCTACAGTCTTTGCTAAACTAATGGGCTTTCCATTGTCTTTACTTTCGGCTTCTGCAAAACGTTGTAAATTGGCTTCAAGTAACTCTGAAATTTTAATTAAGATCCTGCTACGTGCTTCAAAAGTGGTTTGCGACCAAACGGGAAATGCGGATTTTGCTGCGTTATAAGCGTTTTCTACATCAGCTTTAGATGAATTTGGAATCTTTCCGTAGACTTCGCCATTGGCAGGACAATAGTTGTCAATCCATTCATTGTTGATTGGATTTTCATTTTGACCGTTGATGTAGTTTTTTATGTTCATTTTATTCACAGATAAAATAGGCAAGTATAAAGAATCAAGATTTTTTGTCTAACTTCTTTTGTCTCTTTTCTTATTTCTTTATTCTCTTTTTTTATAAGCCAAAACTTTAATTTCCACCACCAAATCTGGATGTGGTAATTGGTGGACTGCTACTGTGGTTCGTGCTGGGCCAGTTTCTTTATTAAAGAATTCTGCATAAGCTTTATTATACCCAGCAAAGTCGTTCATATTCACTAAAAACGATGTTACATCAACGACATCCTTTAATGAAGCGCCTTCTTTAGCAAGGTTTTTTTCAATATTCAAGAGTACTTCACGGGTTTGAACTTCAATGTTTAAACGTTTAGTTCCCATTTCGTCAATAATATCTACTCCAGCAATGGTATTATCGGCACGACGCGAACTGGTGCCAGACACAAATATAAAATCACCCACACGTTTGGTATGTGGATAGGCACCTCTTGGTGTTACGGTTTTTTCTTCGTTCATAATTATTTATTTTAAGCCAGCAATTCTGTCATTTTCAAGAATGGCTTCGGTTTCAATTTTAATTTTGTCTAAAATAGGTTTTAAATCACCATGGATGTCTATATTGCCTTCAGCTAACATATTCAAAATAGCTTTATCCTGTGCACGTCCTTTTAACATGGCGTTTCTGTATCCAATATGTTCATTAAAAGTTACTAAAGAATATTTAGAGGAGTAGTCCTCTGGAAAATTCTTTTCTAAAGCCATTTCTAAATGACGTTTTTCTTTGAATAAGTCATGATTGACATGCTCTTTCATTTCATGAAAATTATCAATGGCTAAATCGGCGATGGCATCGGTGTCTTTTTTGCGGGTTTGTTCGTAGGCTTTAAAAATAGTTTCCCAATCGTGTTTAGATTTTGGATTTTTATATTCATCTAAGACTGCATCAAATTCAACTACATCTTCAAAAGAAGCATTCATACCTTGACCATAAAAAGGAACAATAGCATGAGCAGCATCCCCCATAAGTAAGGTATTGCCTTTAAAATGCCATGGTGAACATTTTACAGTTCCTAGTGGTGATGTTGGATTTTTGAAAAAATCATTGACTAAATTTGGCATTAAGTTTAGTGCGTCAGGAAATTCTTTATCAAAAAATTCTGTGACTGTTTCGGGTGATGTTAAATTATTAAAATTATATTCACCTTCATCATAACTTAAAAAAAGTGTTACCGTAAAACTACCATCTAAATTGGGTAAAGCAATCATCATAAATGATCCACGAGGCCAAATGTGAAGCGCATTTTTATAGGTTTTATAACCACCATTTTCAGATGGTAAAATGGATAATTCTTTATAGCCATGAGTCAGATAATCTTGAGAAAAACTAAAAAGAAATTTTTTACCCAGAAAATAGCTTTTTCTTAAGATAGATCCAGCGCCATCCGTAGCGATGATGATGTCAGCATCTTCGATGAATTCTGATTTTGATTGGTAATCATAAAACAAAGCTGTGGTGTTTTCAAAATCAACCGATTGGCATTTTTTATTGAAATGAATGGTAACGTGATTATGTTTTTCGGCTTCATCTAAAAGCAATGCATTGAGTGCTCCACGAGAAATAGAATTTATATATTCATAATCCCTTCCGCTATAATTTGATAGAAATGTATTGCCTTCTGTATCATGAATCATTCGCCCTTTCATAGGTATACAAAGAGCTTGTACTTTATCTTCAATGCCAACTAACTTCATAGCTTTATTTCCTCTGTCAGAAAATGCTAAATTGATGGAACGACCTGCACTTATGTCAACTTTTCTTAAATCCGGTCTTTTTTCCATGACGGTAACATTATAGCCACGTTGTCCTAATCGTAAGGCTAGGAGTGAACCACAAAGGCCAGCGCCAATTATGAGTATGTTTTGTTGCTTATTCATTTAAGATGACTTTCAATTTATTAACCAAATGATAGACGTCTTGAAACGAATTATATAAAGGAACCGGAGCGCATCTAATCACATCAGGTTCTCTCCAATCACTAATAACGCCAGCTTCAGTTAACTTATGATGTAATGATTTATCGGCATTTTTCACTTGAATGGATAGTTGACAACCACGTTCTTCTGGGTTTGATGGTGTTATAATTCGTAACGTGTCTTCCCCTAATTGCTTTAAAAGAAACTCAAAATAGCCTGTAAGATTTTTAGATTTTTCTACTAATTTTTTAATGCCTACTTGATGAAACATATCTAATGAGGCTTTAATGGCTGCCATGGATAAAATAGGTGGATTACTTAATTGCCATCCTTCTGCACCTGGAAGTTGGTCAAACTCATCGCGCATTCTAAATCGCGTCTCTTTGTTATGGCTCCACCAACCTGTAAATCGATTCAAATCTTTATTATTAGCATGACGTTCATGCACAAAGCAACCTGCTAAACTTCCTGGACCCGAATTTAAATATTTATAAGTACACCAAACGGCAAAATCGGCTCCAGAATCGTGCAAGTTGAGTTCAACATTACCTGCGCCGTGTGCACAATCAAAACCAACCATGCAACCATGTTTATGACCTAAATTGGTAATGCGTTTCATGTCAAAATATTGACCTGTATAATAATTTACACCACCTATCATGACTAATGCAATTTCGTTGCCATGAGCTTCAAAAATAGCTTCTAAATCTTCATAATTAACTAATTCCTTTCCTTGTCTGGCTTTCCAAAGAATCAATCCTTCTTTATCATTAAAACCATGATGTCGTAATTGTGATTCAACCGCATACTTGTCAGAAGGAAATGCATCGGCTTCAATAAGAATTTTATAACGTTTTGCTGTTGGTTTGTAAAATGAAACCATCATTAGATGTAAGTTGACCGTTAAGGTATTCATGACCACAACCTCGTTAGGTTTTGCTCCAACAATTTCAGACATGCTTTCGGTTAAAAATTCATGATATTTTAACCAAGGATTTTTGGCATTGGTATGACCTTCAACACCTAAATTTGCCCAATCTTCTAGTTCCTGATTTATATACTTTTTGGTGATTTTTGGTTGTAATCCCAATGAATTTCCTGTCATGTAAATCAATTCGTTGCCTTGTTTGTCTTTAGGTATATGAAATTGATTTCTGTAAGCTGATAAGGCGTCTTTCTGGTCTTGTTCTAATGCAAAATCAAGGCCTAATTGATAGTTGAGCAAAGTAATTGTTTTATCGTTTCTAACAAAAATAGGAATTATAAACTTAGAAAGGAAGCGTATCATATTAGTTATTGTATTATTTCAATTTTTGTATATTTATAAAAAAAGAGGTACCATGAGTAATATAAAAAAATATACCAACGGAGAGGTCACCATTGTTTGGGATGCAGAAAAATGTATTCATTCAGCAATTTGTGTAAAAGGATTGCCGGATGTTTTTAAACCAAAAGAAAAACCATGGATAAAAATCGACAAAGCATCAACGGAAGCTTTAATCCATCAAGTCAAAGCATGTCCATCTGGAGCTTTGAGTTTTTTTATGAATGATGCTGAAGACCAATCGGCTGAACATTTAGAAACAAAGGTTGAGGTAAGAGAAAACGGACCATTATTGGTTTATGGTACTTTAAGTATTACTCATAAAGATGGATCTAAGGAAACAAAGAATAAAACAACCGCCTTTTGCAGATGCGGACTATCAAATAACAAGCCTTATTGTGATGGCACCCATGTGAAGAAATCGTTTATTGGGTAATAAATGTATAAAGACACATAAGCGAAAATCATCTTATTACGTCTTAAAAGTATTTTTGGATGTTTATATTTTTTTTATGAAAATTAGTTGAATTCAACATTGACATTTGTAAAATAAAGTTTCCAATGACCTTCCAATTTTATATGATTTAATCCTATTTTAATACCGTTAAAATCTTGATAATTTTCCCATGTGGTTATCAAGGAAGGTTCAGGAGCATTTTCTTTTCTATAAATCCATTCTTTAATTAAATAATCGTCACTATAATAAAAGTCGTAGGCATCTCCTGGTGTATAGCCACCATCGCTGGAATAAGTTAGCGTTATTTTGTTTAACTTTTGTTTGCTTATTGGAGCTTCTTCAAGTCTAGGTTCAGAAATGCTTGTGCCTTTGTCCCAAACTAATTGAAAAGATGCCAGTAACCAAAATTTATCGTTGATAAAACCTTTGTCAGCATTTAAAGAAATGCTGTCAACAGATTTTCGATTATAAGAAATGGTATCTTTTTCAGATATTAAAATAACATCATTTGTTTTTGGTTTCCAAGTCCATGAACGTTCAAAATGGCTATTATCTTTATCAACATTAAAGGTAAATGCTATTTTAGAAACATGTTTCCACTTTTCAAAACCATGAGCGTTGGCTATTTTTTCTCTTAAAGAGAACGTTTGGGTTTCAATGGTTTTTTCAACACTATCTTTCTTCTCATTTTTACAAGAAAGGGTTATGATTAGGATAACAAGAATCAATTTTTTCATTTAATAGGCATTTAAGTAAATATAGAAAACCGTTATGATCATTACCACTAATTTAGTGTTTGTCTTTTAATAATTCAGGGAATTTAGATTTAAATTTGTTAAGTCTTGGAATTGAAACTCCTTGAATATAGCGATTTTCTGGATGTAATTTCTCGTAATTTTGATGATAGTCTTCTGCTTTCCAGAATTTTTGAAACGGATATATTTCTGCTGCTACTTCTGCGTTTAGTTTTTTAGATAAAGCTGCTTTTTTTGATTCTATAATTTGTTTTTGTTCCTCATTTTGATAAAAAATAATAGAACGATATTGCGAGCCTTTATCTGGGCCTTGCCCATTAACTTGAGTTGGATTTTGACTTCCAAAGTAAACATCTACAAGTGTTGAAAAACTTACTATTTTTGGGTCATAAATAACTTCAACAGCTTCTGCATGTCCTGTTCTTCCGGTATTACTTGCTTCGTAAGTTGGGTTTTTTGTATGTCCGCCAGAATAACCATTTATAACCTCTTCAACGCCCTTTACACTTTCATAAACCGCTTCAACACACCAAAAGCAACCACTGGCAAAATAAGCTTTGGCTTGACCATTTTCTAAAGGTACTTCAATAGGTTTTGCATTTTGGTCTTTTTTTACCTGAGCCGTATTTTGACAACTAAACAATAAGGAAACTATAACTAAAGAGAGAAGCTTTTTCATGGATCTTAAATTTTCTTTTTACAGTGGTATAAAATTAAAAAAACTTAATTTATAAGTTGTGAAAATTGTATTAAATAAAAAAGCCTTCAACAGGGAAGACTTTTAAAAAATATGTGTTTAATGACTTAAAGTTTTGCAAAAAACTTTTCCATTTTTTCTTTTTGTTCATTGGCTAGTATACCATCAACTAGAATTCTACCACTATGCTCATCGGTAATAATTTTTTTTCTTGAAGCAATTTCTACTTGAACTTGAGGTGGAATCGTGAAGAAAGAACCACCAGAAGCTCCTCTTTCAATAGCAACAACCGCAAGGCCGTTTTTTACATTTTGACGAATTCTTGTGTAAGCAGACACTAAACGCTCTTCAATTTGCTCTTTATAGTCTTCAGATTTAGAAATTAAAGCTTGTTCTTCTTTTTCTGTTTCAGCTAAAATAGCATCTAGCTCTCTTTTTTTGTGCTTTAAATGTGTGTCACGTTCTTTTAAACGATCTTTAGTTTCAGCAATAACTTCTTTCTTTTGTTCTATTTGAACCTTAAATTCTTTGATGTGTTTTTCAGCTAATTCAATTTCTAATTCTTGAAACTCAACTTCTTTAGTTAAAGAATTAAATTCTCTGTTGTTTCTAACATTTTTTTGTTGTTCAGTATATTTTTTAATTAAAGATTTTGCTTCTTCAATTAAATTTTTCTTAGCAACAATTTCATGGTCAACCATGTCTAAACTAGCGACTAATTTTTCTAATCTAGTGCTTAGTCCAGCAACTTCATCTTCTAAATCACGAACCTCTAATGGAAGTTCTCCTCTAACATTTCTTATTTCATCTATACGAGAATCTATAAGTTGTAAGTCGTATAAAGCTCTTAAACGCTCTTCAACAGTTACTTCTTTCTTTTTAGTCATACTTTAAAAATACTTAACAGGATTGGTGTGTGTCTTTGATAAAACGACTGCAAAATTAGTGATTTTTTTAATAAGAAATGCTACTAAAATATTTTTTGTGAATTGTTCGCTTTCAAAATGTCCAATATCAGCTAAAACGATGTTATTTTCAGCAGAAAAAAAGTCGTGATATTTTAAATCGGCTGTTATAAATACTTGAGCACCATCCAATTTAGCGGCTTCAATAGCAAAACTTCCTGAACCGCCTAAAACAGCAATTTTTTTAATGGGCTTACCCAATAAAGCAGAATGCCTAATGTGCGTTGTGTTCATTTTTGTTTTTAAATAGTTAAGAAAAGTAATTTCATCCATAGATTTTTTTAATTCGCCAATCATTCCTATACCAATATGTTGGTTTTTATTTTCAAGGGTTGTTATTTCATAGGCAACTTCTTCGTATGGATGGTTATTAAAAAGCGCTTTTAAAATAGTTGATTCTAAATGTTTTGAATAAGTGATAGATATTTGAGTTTCTTCTTCGTTATGAATGTGTCCTTTTATCCCAATGGTTGGTGAGGATTTTTCGTTGCCTTTAAAGGTGCCAATACCTTCCGTATTAAAACTGCAATTAGAGTAGTTTCCTATGGTTCCGGCACCAGCATTAAAAAGGGCTGTTCTTAAAGCTTCAGCATGTTTTTTTGGCACAAATGTGATGAGTTTTTTTATGGTTTGAGCTTGAGGGATAAGTATTTGTTTGTTTACCAATTGTAATTGATTGCAGATAGCATCATTAACTCCTTGATGCGCATTGTCTAAAGCTGTATGGATGGCATAAATGGCAATGTCATGTTTTATAGCTTTTAAAACAACGCGTTCTACATAGGTTTTGCCCGTAATTTTTTTTAAGCCTTTAAAAATAATGGGATGAAAACTTACTATCAGGTTGCAGTGTTCTTCAATGGCTTCATCAACCACAGCTTCAATTGTATCTAAGGTTACTAAAATGCCCTTTAATTTTGCGTTTTTGTTTCCAACTAATAAGCCAACATTATCAAAATCTTCGGCATAAGCTAAAGGTGCAAAGGTTTCTAAATGGTTAATGACTTCTTGAATAATCATGGTACATACATTTTAAATCAAATATAAAATATTTAGATGGAACAGATGCTTATTATTTTTTCATTAGCTTCCGTAGAACCTTTTGAAAAATAATCTTTACTTTGTCTTTTGATGATTGATTTTAAACCAATTTACAGTAGTGAAGTTTTATAGAAAATTATTGTTTCCTTTGGTTCCTGTTTATTATGCAGTGACTTGGATACGCAATACCTTTTATGATATGGGCTTGATAAAGTCGGTTTCTTTTAATTTTCCTGTAATTTGTGTTGGGAATTTAAGTGTTGGTGGCACTGGAAAAACACCCATGATTGAATATTTAATCAACCTATTAAAAGATGATGTTAGGGTTGCTGTTTTAAGTCGCGGATATAAAAGGAAAACCAAAGGATTTTACCTGGCCAATAACGAATCTAGTGTCGATATTTTGGGTGATGAACCTTATCAGTTTTATTCTAAATTTAAGAATGATATTCAAGTTGCAGTTGATTCCGATAGAGTTAATGGCATTAAAATTTTGAGATCTACCCATGATGCGCCAGAGGTTATTTTGCTTGATGACGCTTTTCAACATAGAAAAGTAAAGGCTAGTTTTAATGTGTTACTTACCACGTATGATGCCATTTACACAAAGGATTATGTTTTGCCTGCTGGTAATTTAAGAGAACCAAAAATTGGAGCAAAACGAGCTGATATTATTGTTGTAACTAAGTGTCCTGTTGGTTTAAATGATGTTGAAAGAGATAACATTGTGCAGCTTATTAAACCACTAAAACACCAAAATGTATTTTTTAGCAGTATTAGTTATTCAGATTCTGTAACATCAATAAATTCAAATATAAAACTAGATGAAGTGACTGATTTTACTTTGGTTACTGGAATTGCCAATGCTAAACCTTTGGTTAATTATTTAAAAAGCAAACAGCTCAAATTTGAGCATTTGAATTTTCCGGATCATTATGATTTTATACAAAAGGATGTTGAAGTATTAAGTAAAAAACCGTTGATTATTACTACTGAAAAAGATTATATGAGGTTGCAAAAACAGGATGCTTTAAAAGAAAAATTATTTTATTTACCAATTCAATTAGCCATAAATGATTCCAGTAAATTTGATAGCTTAGTAAAACAATTTATTGCTTCTAAGAGGTAGTTGTTTTATTGGTTGAAAGCGCATTAAATAACTTCTTCTCAAACTCTTCTTGTTTAAAAGGTTTTGGAATGATATCTGTAAATCCAGCTTCATCAAATTCGTGCATTTTATCTTCAATAGTTACAGCAGTTAAAGCAAAAATAGTCAGTTCTTTATCAAAAGTTCTAATAATTTTTGTGGCTTCAATACCACTAATACCAGGCATATGAATGTCCATTAAAACAATATCATAATGGTTGTTCTTAACCATATCAACAGCACTTTCGCCATTATCTACAACATCGCAGGTAAGTTCCATTTTAGTTAAGATTTTTTTGGTAATCATTTGATTAATCTTATTGTCTTCAACCACAAGTACCTTAACCTTACTTAAGTCAATCTCGTTGTTTTCATTGAATTGGATTGGTGTGGCTTCTTTCACTTCTTGGTCGGTATATTTTAATGGAATTTCAAAATAAAAGGTAGTTCCTTTGTCTAATTCACTTTTTAAATAGATTTTTCCTTTTAAAATTTCAATTAATCCTTTTACAATTGAAAGACCTAGACCTGTTCCGCCATATTTTCGATTGATTTGAATGGAACCTTGAGAGAAACTCTCAAACATTTTTTCTTGTTTTTCTTGACTTATCCCAATGCCGTTATCTTCAACTTCAAATCGAAGGTTGTAATAATCATTCTCTTCATTGATTTTGTAAACTCTAATCCAAATATCGCCATCTTTTGTAAACTTAATGGAGTTACCAATAAGGTTGATTAAAATCTGAGATATTTTTAACTGATCTGCAATAAAGTTTTCTGGCAGCGATTTGTCATATTCTAAATGAAGCTTGGTATTATTATCGTTTG
>PFKE01000101.1 GCA_002784145.1 Flavobacteriaceae bacterium CG_4_10_14_3_um_filter_33_47
TTGCCACAGGCATCCGCTACCACAGGGGCTGCAGGCTGTGTCGCATCGGCCAGACATTCCACGGTGGAACCGGCGTTGGCTGGTACTACAGGAACTGTAGCAGGTATTACTGTTATGGTTTGGGAAACAGAAGATGTATTATTACAAGAATCTGTAAATGTCCAAGTACGCGTAATAACGACATTGCAAGGATTAGCATAATCAATTATATCAACACCCGCTACTGTAATATCACCAGTACAATTGTCAGTAGCTGTCAAATCACTAGGAGAAGGGACATCAGTGAGGCATTCATAGGTTTCGTTAGTAGGTGCAATTGGTGCAATAGGGGCTATGGTATCAGATACTGTAATAGTTTGAGAGACATTAATTGTATTACCACAATCATCAGTCACTGAATACGTTCTTGTAATTATACCACCACAAGCATCAGGTGATAAAGGGGTGTCAGAAACAAAAGCAACAACAGGAGGAAATCCTGAATTATCAGCTTCGTCAGTTACAACAGTTATATCAGGTAATGGCACATCATCAATACATTCAACATTGATTGGAGCAGGATTACTTGCCGTTGGTGGTTGATTTATATAATTCAAGTAATCAATGGCAATAAGACTAGGAGCAGGAATTGGTTCTCCAATACATAATCCTGATGTTTGGTATCCTTGAAGTAATATGTTAGAAAAGGAAATATTTGATATAGCTCCAATACCACTAATCGTTCCGTTCAAGCTGATATTCGGATCAAAGGAAGGACTTCCTAAAATGGAACAATCTGTTGTAACGGTTAATGTAAAACTAATATCTGCCAATACTGTATTTGGATCACTTGGGAGCGGAAGTGTTCCTAAATCCCATACAATGGCTCCATTTGATCCTATGCTAGGATTGTAAAAGGGAATATTGGTTGTTGAAAAGGGAGCATAAACATTTGATGTAACATTTAAATCAAAAGGATTTACGTTATCAGGTACAGGTATGGTAATAACAGTGTTATTAGATGCTTCTGTTCCTTTATTTCTTATTTCTACAGCGTAATTCGCAGAATCATTTGGAGATAAAGGTGGCGTAGCACTTGTAGACGTTGTTGTAAGTATACCGTCTACCGCTGGGATATAGGCATCTACAGAAAAGGTAACATTAAAAATGATGTAGGTATCTTGTGTTGAACCATATCTAAATCTGGTAGAAGTTTGATTGTTATCAATTAATACATTTCCTGCATTGTTTAAATCAAACATAGCAATATCTACTCCTGTATTATTTTGCAAATTTGGATTTCTAGTATTTCCTCCAGTTACAATAGAAGAATTAAAAAAATTGGAAGTCGTGTTTCCAGCATGACTTAATCTTTGGAAAACACCAGAATTTCTTTGTTCTATTTCAAAATAATCACCAGAAACACCAACATCTCCTTCTCCGGCCATTAATCCAATCTTTACATTTACATCTCCGTTTTGAACGGTATTAAAACCATTAACATCAAATGTAAAATTTGTAGTCGTAAAACCTTGTACAAAGGCATGGCCATCAAAAACAGTAACATCTCTGTAATTCATTTTACTGTTTTCGTAAACAACTACCATTCCCCAACCACCATAATATCCTATACTACCGCCATTACCTTCAATGGTTGCTATGTCTGCTACAAAATATTCTCCAATCCCATTTTGTTGAACATATTGGGTAATTTCTGTGTAGGCAGAATACATGTCTCCATCGGTATTGGATGGATAGTAAATATCGTTTGCATTAGCAGAAAATTCTGTATAAGCTCCAGATGCAGGACCTTTAATGGATATTTTACGTTTATCAAATTCTTTGGTAACGCCATCTTTTGTAACTGAAAAAGTTAGATCAGATCCTGCTCTTCCTGTCCAATAAAGGCCAGCATAAATAATATTAGAACATTCTGGAATAGCATTATTTTCTTTAGAAAAATTTAATGTTGACGAAGATGAGTTCCATGTATTTAAATCGCTGTCAACATCTACATAACGCATGTCTGCATTATTTCCACCATTATTACTGTAATTAACAAGGGTAAGATTGGTATTACCAATCATAGTAAAATCTCCTTTTACATTATAAACAGTCTGAACGGGTGTATTGGTTGAAGTTCTTGGGGCAAAAGGTACTCTAACTTGACTGTACCCTTCAAAGATTGTAGATAAAAGCAAAACAGCAAATACAAGTAATTGTAATGATATAGTATTTGCAAATGTTTTTTTAGTGTAAAGTTTTTTCATTTCTTAATCTTTTAAATTGAAAAGGGTATTTTAAGAAGGTTTTTGAATGGTATAAAATATTCTAACCTTGTTTTGTACTTGTATAAAGTTTTCAATATCTTTTTCAGAACAATTAAAACTACATTTTATAAATATATATTTTAAGTTCTTAAAGCCATCGTTTTTTGATAAATCAAGTCTATTGATAAAATCGTTTCTATCATTTATAGAAATGGTAAGGAGTTCTACAGCATCCTTTTTTGAGCTTTTGTTTTTCAGCCAAATTAAGGATTTCGCATCCACAAAGGTCATTTTTATCGGATCACCAGAATCGTAAGTACTCTTAAGGGCATTATTTTCTATATAATGAGTTGGATAAAGATTAAAAGCTAAATCATAAAATCTTTTTCTATCGGTTTCTTTTTTAGAAGATATTTTAGAATTTTCATTGCTTTGCTGGATTTCAAAAATATCATTTTCTTGAGCCGTTAAATTATTGATGGTTAAAAATGACGTGCAAAAAAATAGCAACAATGAATAAAAAGGTAATTTTAAATTATTTTTCATGATTTATAAATTAAATAATGTTCAAACTTTAAATTTATATTGACACCAAATAGCTAAATTAGTCACACTAAGCAACTAACAAAAATAAGCACAATAAAAGTTTTTGAGGGAAAAAAAGTGAGGGAAAAACATTGGTATACAATGTTTGTGTTTGGTTTAAAATTAGATTTGGGGTCATAATTTTCTATTTTATAGGTAAAACAAAGCAACGAATAGGTTATTGTTTAATCAAATAAATGTGTTATATCACTTATAAAATCGATAAAAAGATATTTTAAAACCATTTAACGATTTTAAATAACCAATGAACGATACATGTTTTAATATAACTCTTTAGTTTAAAACCTTTTAGCTGTTTTATGTTCTCAATTTTATATTGTTTATTTATTTTTAATATTTTAAAAAACAAAGTAAATGTATTTTATCGATAAAAACAACATTTAATCGATAAAAAATTACTCTTAATCGAAAGTTATGAAAAAATTGATTTTAGTAAGACATGCAAAATCGTCAAGGGAGTTTAATGTTTCTGACCATGAAAGACCTTTAAGTGAAAGGGGGATAAACGATGCTCATTTAATATCAAAAGAGTTATTACATATTATTCTTCCAGAGCTAATATGTTCAAGCACTGCATTAAGAGCTAGAAAAACAGCAGATATTATCACTTCAAATTTAAAAATGAGTCCACATAAAATTACTTTGAACAAAGAGTTATATGATTTTTCTGGATCAGATTTAGTTAATTTTATAAAAAACTGTCATGATTCTATTAATGAATTAATGGTTTTTGGTCACAATAATGCTATTACCAATTTTGCAAATAAATTTGGCGATACATGGATTGAAAACGTTCCCACCTGTGGTGTAGTCATCATTGAATTCTCAATTTCTAAATGGACAGAACTTAAAAAAGGGCAGACTATTAAAACCTTATTTCCAAAGGAGATAAGAAATTATTAACTTTTATTTATTGTTAAAAAACTTATAAAATCAATACTCTTAACCATTAATTAATCTTCAAGGTTTATATAAATAGAATATCTTTGCTATTAAATTGATTTTACTTTTAAATGAAAAAAATTGAAAAGCACAACAATAGTTATATTAATAGAGAAATAAGTTGGTTACAGTTTAACGCTAGGGTTTTACAAGAAGCTGCCGATGATTCAGTACCACTTATTGAACGTTTAAGGTTTTTAGGGATTTTCTCAAACAATTTAGATGAATTTTTTAAAGTTAGATACGCTACCGTTAAACGGATAGTACAAGCTGGTAAAGGTGGGAAAAATGAGCTTGGAGGTATAAAAGCTGCAGAACTACTTGAGATTATCACTAAAATTGTTATAAAGCAACAAAGTGATAGTTTAGATATTTTAAGTGATATTGAACTTAAACTTACACAAGAAAATATTTTTAGAATAGATGAAACCCAAATTGAAGATTATCATCATGAGTTTTTAAAAAATTATTTTATTGAAAAAGTTAGTCCTGCGTTAGTAACCATTATTTTAAATGATTCGATTGACTTACCAAACTTAAACGATAGTGCCGCTTACTTGGTAGTAAGAATGATTATGAAAGACAATCAAAAGCAGTTTGCTTTGATTGAGATACCTAAAATTATCAGTCGTTTTATTGAATTACCGCAACGTCAAGGTAAAAATTACATCATCATGATAGATGATTTATTGAGGTATTTTTTAAATGATATTTTCAATATTTTTGATTATGAATCGATTTCTGCACACATGATAAAAATAACTCGTGATGCCGAACTTGATTTTGAAAGTGATTTAAGTAAAAGTTTTATCGATAAAATATCAGATAGTGTTAAACATAGGCAAATAGGGCAACCAGTTCGTTTTGTGTATGATAAAAACATACATGAGGAGACCTTAAAATACCTCATGTCTAAGATGAAAATTGAAGCATCAGACAGCATCATTCCAGGAGGAAGATACCACAATCGAAGAGATTATATGAGTTTCCCCAGTCTTGGAAGAGCAGATTTGCTGTATAAAAAAATAAGTCCATTATTGGTAAAAGGCCTAAGTTTAGAAGGTAGCATTTTTACAGAAATTGCAAAAAAAGATTTTTTAATGTATGCCCCATATCACACATTTTCATATGTTGTTAAATTTTTACGTGAGGCAGCTTTAGATCCAAAAGTTAAAACCATAAAAATCACTATTTACAGATTAGCTGAAATATCCCATATTGCTAGCTCGCTTATTAACGCTGCCATCAATGGAAAAAATGTAACCGTTTCCATTGAGCTTCAAGCCAGATTTGATGAACAAGCCAATATTGATTATGCACAACAAATGGAAAAGGAAGGCATTCATTTAGTTTTTGGTGTTCAAGGATTAAAAGTGCATAGTAAAATGTGTGTTATAGAACGGGAAGAAGGAAAAAAGCTTAAACGTTATGGGTTTGTAAGCACAGGAAATTTTAATGAATCTACAGCAAAAATATATACAGATTATACCTTATTTACGGCCAATCAAAGTATTTTAAAAGACATCTATAAAGTCTTTGCTTTTTTTGAAACCAATTATCAAATTTTTAAGTACAAACATATCATTACATCACCACATTATACAGAACGCATCCTTTTTAATTTAATTGACATAGAAATTTCCAACGCAAAAAATGGAAAACCAGCTTATATTAAAGTGAAAATGAATAGTGTTACCAGCTATAAAATGGTAGATAAACTTTATGAAGCCAGTAATGCAGGTGTTAAAATACAAATGATAGTTAGAGGCATTTGTTGCTTAATACCTGGTATCAATGGAATGAGTGAAAACATTGAAGTTATAAGTATTGTTGATAAGTTTTTAGAACACTCAAGACTTTATGTATTTGGTAACAAAAATATGCCAAAAGTCTATATTTCATCAGCAGATTGGATGACAAGAAATATAGAAAATAGAGTAGAAGTTAGTTGCCCAATTTATGATGAAAACATTAAGAAAGAACTATTGGATACTTTTGAAATAAGCTGGAACGACAATGTCAAATCTAGACGTATCAATGAATCACAGAACAATGAATATAGAAAAGATGATAAGAAAGCAACTAGATCACAGATTGCTATTTATGATTATTATCTTAAAAAGTTAGAAAATTAATATGTTATCAATTCAAAAATATGCGGCTATCGATATTGGTTCCAATGCTGTAAGATTACTTATTTCAAATATTATTGAAGAAGAAGGAAAACCTGTGTTGTTTAAAAAAAACTCCTTGGTAAGGGTTCCTATTCGTCTTGGCTCAGAGGTGTTTATATCTAATAACATATCAGAAGATAATGCCGAAAGAATTACAGATACCATGTTGGCTTTTAAATTATTAATGAAATCGCATAAGGTTGTAAAATATAAAGCTTGTGCTACATCGGCCATGCGAGAAGCCAAAAACGGTAAAGAAGTAGCCGCTTCTGTTTTTAAGAAAACCAAAATAAGAATAGACATTATTGAAGGCGAAGAAGAAGCTGCCATAATAGCAGCAACAGATTTACATACTTATATTGATAATGATAAGACCTATTTGTATGTAGATGTTGGCGGTGGAAGTACCGAATTTACGGTCATTCATCAAGGAAATTCTATAGCATCAAAATCTTTCAAAATAGGAACCGTAAGATTATTAAATGATATGGTAAAAAAAGATGCTTGGGAAGAATTAGAAGCTTGGATAAGATGTAAAGCTAGCATTTATGATAAAATTGAGGTTATTGGGTCTGGTGGAAACATCAATAAAATCTTCAAAGTATCGGGTAAAGCCATGGGTAAACCATTAACCTATTTCTATTTAACATCGTATTACAATATTTTGCAAAGTTATTCTTATGAAGAAAGAATTACGGTTTTAGATTTGAATCAAGATAGGGCAGACGTGATCATTCCAGCCATGAGAATTTATTTGTCGTCAATGAAATGGAGTGGCGCCAAACATATATATGTTCCTAAAATTGGTCTGGCTGATGGCATCATTAAAAGCATCTATTATGATACCGTTTCTAGCAATACACAGTAAAATTATGCACTTTACCTTTTAAATATATACTTTTTGATAATAAAATATATATTCGTTGAGATTTATTACTATAAATTTTAACCCAAAGCTATTCATTATAAAATGAGCATAACTAAACTTCGATGCTTCTCGATATTTATTCTGCGTATTTTATAAAACTTATTAAGACAACTAAATTTTTAACTTATGAAAAAATTTTTACTATTGGTTTTAGTACTTGGTTACTCTTTTTATGGATTTTCTCAAGACGTAAAATATGGTGTTAGGGCAGGTTTAAACATATCAAATTTAGATTTTGATAGCACTCCTTTTCCTGACAATGCTCATAGAAATGGTTTTGTGTTTGGTTTTTTTGCAGAATACAGTTTCTCAAATAAAGTTAGCATTTTGCCAGAAATACAATTTTCTGCTGAAGGCGCTAAAGAAGAACCCTTGAATTTAGATTATATTCAAGCGCCCATATTGTTCAGTTTTAAATTGGGACCAAGAATGTTTTTTCAATTGGGACCACAAGTAGGATTGAAAATCAATAAAGTTGATGATGGTATTAGAAACTTTGCATATTCTGGTGTTGGTGGATTATCTTACAACCTAACACCTATGATCTTTGTGGATGCGAGATATACCTATGGGATATCAAATATTTTTGATGAAGCATTAGGTGTAAAAGCCAAAAACACCAACATACAGTTTGGAGTTGGCTATAAATTTTAACCATGTACAGTTTCTTTTTTACCTAATTTAGACATAATTTCAGCTTCAAATTCAAGAAGTTGTTGCCATTTGGTATCCACTTCTTTTCTGTTTCCGTATTGTCGGGCAAAGCCTAAAAACATGGTGTAATGGTTGGCTTCACTTACCATTAAGTTTTTGTAAAATTCGGCTAACTCTTTGTCTTTTAGTTGTTCAGAAAGAAGTCTAAAACGTTCACAGCTTCTGGCTTCAATGAGTGCTGCATAAAGCAGTCTGTGTATTAACTGTGTTGTTCTGCTTCCTCCTTTTGGAAAGAATTTAATCAGTTCAATAACATAATCGTCACGCCTGTCTCTTCCTAGTTTCCAACCTCTTGCAATAATTTTGTCATGTACCATTTTAAAATGACTTATTTCTTCTTTTACCAAAGCGGTCATTTCTTGAACCAAATCGGTATATTCTGGAAAACTAACAATTAACGAAATAGCTGTGCTAGTAGCTTTTTGTTCACAAAATGCATGGTCGGTAAGAATTTTTTCTATATTTTTTTCAACAATATTAACCCATCTTGGATCTGTTGGAAGCTTTAAACCTAACATATTAACTGAATTTTTCTTCTACGTTATCGTTTATAAACATACCACCATTTTGGTCAAACGAAACTCTATAATACACATAGTTTTTAGTTTCTGGTTCCATAAACTGAACCTCCAATACAACCGTATTGGTTATGATGGAGGCATATTGATTCAACCAAACGCCTTGAAGTATTTTGTCCTTTAGAATCCTATGGAATTCCTTGTTGGAATTCATAAAGAAATCTTTATTGATATTCGTGGAAACAATGTTTTGTTCGTTTTTCTTAATAAGAATAGTAGTTTCAATATCTCGATAGTAATTTTTTAAAAGTAAATGATTTTTGATGGATTTCTTTAAAAAACTCTCTCTCATATTGGTATAAGATTTTAATTTTACTTGAAAACCATTACTTAAAATAGTGTCGTTTTTAGTTTCTAAATAATGTTCTGGGATGTAGACAACTTTTTGAGAAAAAGATTCATATAGTTTATTGTTTTTTAAAACTTCTTGGCTTGTTTGATGTACTTTATCTCTACCATCACAACTTAAAACTACGGTAAGCATTAAAAGGATTATGTATATTAAGTTCTTCATAATAAATACATTATATATCTAAATCAAATGTTTTTCTTAACAATTCAATGTTTGGGTTTTTTTCTTTTAGTTTTTCAAATTTTTCTTTTGCTGTGTATGCGTATTGCTTTTCTTTTTCTTCATTCACCGAAATTGAAAAGTCAATATCAAAGTTATTTAAAGATTTTCTAAGAAATGATAATAGCTCATATTGTTGACGTTCTAATTCCACTTTATTGGTTGAATTAGGAAATTCTAAATACACAGTGGTTCCTTTTACTTTTGGAGTATCTATGGATAAAATGGAAGCTAAATTATGCTTGCCATTATCTTGAAGATTTTTAATATAGGTATTCCAGCTTTCAATGAGTTGACTTTCTGTAAAACCTTCTTTTGGTAAATCCTCTTCATTAACAATCACATCCATTTGTTTAATAAGATGCTCTTTTTTTGTTTTAATACTGCTTAATGAGAGACCAGAAGTTCTTTTTTTATCTATTTTTAAAACCACCTTTGGAGGTTCTTCAACCATAACATTTTCAGAGATTATTTCTTTCTCAAATGTTTCTTTGTTTTCCTTTTTAAGATTAGGTTCTAAGGTAGTTTCTGCTGTGTCTTCTTTTTTAATATTTGGAAAATTAACAGGAATGGGATTAATGCCTTTATTTTTAAAATATGAAGGTGGAATTATGTAGTGCTTGCTATTTTTTTTTTCTCCATCAAAAGTGATAGAGGCAAGTTGCATAAGGCATAACTCGACGAGTAGCCGTTGGTTTTTGCTACTTTTAAATTTTAAATCGCAATGATTGGCTAGGTCAATACCATTTAACAAAAATTCTTGGGATGTTTTCTTTGCTTGTTCAAGATATTTGAGCTTAGTTTGTTCACCAACTTCTAATAATTCAACGGTTTGAGGCGTTTTGCTAACTAATAAATCTCTAAAATGTGATGCTAATCCGGCAATGTAATGATGGCCATCAAACCCTTTTGAAAGCGTTTCATTGAATTGAATTAATAATTCAGGAATTTTATTTTCCAAAATAAGGTCGGTACTAGTAAAATACGTTTCGTAATCAAGGACATTCAGGTTTTCTGTTACCGATTGTCTGCTAAGGTTTTTCCCAGAAAAACTAACAACTCTATCAAAGATGGATAAAGCATCGCGCATGGCACCATCAGCCTTTTGCGCTATAATGTGCAAGGCATCATCATCTGCTATAACGCCTTGTTCTTTAGCTATATATTTTAAATATTCTTTAGCATCCTTAACGGTTATGCGTTTGAAATCAAAAATTTGACAACGAGACAATATGGTTGGAATTATTTTATGCTTTTCAGTAGTTGCCAAAATAAAAATGCAATGCTTTGGCGGTTCTTCCAAGGTCTTTAAAAAAGCATTAAAGGCAGACTGGGATAACATATGCACCTCGTCAATGATATACACCTTGTATTTACCTAATTGTGGAGGAATTCTAACCTGATCTGTTAAACTTCTGATATCATCAACAGAATTGTTTGAAGCAGCATCCAATTCAAAAATATTAAAAGCAAAGTCTTCATCTTCAGACACACTGCCTTCACTGTTAATCATTTTAGCGAGAATTCGTGCGCAGGTTGTTTTACCAACACCTCTTGGGCCTGTAAATAGCAAGGCTTGCGCTAAATGATTGTTTTCAATGGCATTTAATAAAGTATTAGTAATAGCCTGTTGCCCCACAACATCTTTAAAGGTTTGGGGTCTATATTTTCTGGCTGATACTATAAAATGTTCCATGGTCTGGTCTTGAACAACAAAGTTAAAAATTCAGTTTATAATTCTGAATTCTAAACATTGAAATTATGTTTACTTATTAACAAAATAAATTCGAATTGGTTGTAAGTTTTTATTTACTTTGTGATAAAAACAAGCTAACTTCGTTTAACTATCGATATAGATAATTGAAACTATCCATATCTTAAACCGTTAAACGAACCTCTCCAAAACAAAAAACACCTTTCGGTTTAAAATTCAATTTTGCAAACACCTGCGTTAAGGATTGAACGGTTTGTTTGAGCTCACCGACGTTAGGAGGTAGCGAGTAGTGAAAGCCTGACCCAAAGGGTAACGCCCAAATATTAAAATAAGCTGTGATTTTAGTTTTAGTTTATTGTAACTTTGCGGCAAGTAAATCGCCTTATCGCTTTCCGTTTTTTCGGAAGGAGGAAAGTCCGAACACCGTAGTGCAACATAGTGGTTAATGGCCACCAGTCGTGAGATTAGGAAAAGTGCAACAGAAAGAATGTACAGGTAATGCTGTAGTGAAATCAGGTAAACTCTATGTGGTGCAATGTCATGTATACCAACGTCCCGATATCGGGAGAGGGCTGCACGCCCGATTGTTGGAGGGTAGACAGCTAAAGTTTGCTGGTAACAGTAAACTCAGATAAATGATAAGGGCTTAATCTTTTTAAATTCATTTTAAAAAAATAAAGTACAGAATTCGGCTTATAGATTTGCTTAAAAACACAGGCTCTTTGATTTTCATTGAGCCTTGTTTTTTTTTAAAAATTTATTCTGAAGGTATTTCAAAAAAACTGAACACATTACTGCCATAGTTTTTTGAATAGCTAAAATAATCTTGATGGGATAAATTGGTGTGTTTTGAATGTTCTATAATGAGCAATCCACCTTCTAACATTAAGTTGTTTTTAAATACTAGTTCGGGAATTTTAAAAAACAGTTCGTCTTTAAATCCATAAGGTGGATCTGCAAAAATGATATCCGTTTGAAGTGTTGATTTTTCCAGATATTTAAACACATCACTTTTAATGGTTTGTATTGGCATTTTAAATGCTTCAGCCGTTTGATTGATGAATTTTATACATCCAAAATCTTCGTCTATACAAGTGATTGCTGTGGTTCCTCTTGAGGCGAATTCATAGCTAATGTTGCCTGTTCCTGCAAATAAATCCAATACTGAAATTTCATCAAAGTAAAAATGATTGTTTAAAACATTAAACAAGCCTTCTTTTGCCATATCGGTAGTTGGGCGTACAGGTAGGTTTTTTGGTGCTACAATTCTTCTGCTTTTGTATAAACCGGAAATGATTCTCATGATAAGTTTTTAATTAAAGTAAAATCAGAGTAGTTGGAATCTGGTTTATTTTTGTAAATATAGCTATCTTGTTTGTCGGAAAAACCAATATGTCTAATATATTGATAGGCTATTTTATAAAGTGGGTCTTCTTTTTTAATTTGACCTAAAAATAAGACCTTAATGGTTTCAGGATTTAATTGTAACTGCTCAATGGTAAATAATAAGTAATACATAAAATCTTCCTCGTTAGAGTACTCAAAGGTATTATATATAATAAGGTTTCCCTTGTCCAAGATTACAATTTCAAAATGATTGGATTCTACATGTACATACACTTTTTGCGATTCTGAATTTTTATCAATGGCTAAAATGTTTTCTATTAATATCGTTGAAAAATGTTTGTATGTAAAACTTCCAAAAGTGTCATAAATAAAATTATTGATATTTACATAGGGTACATATACATTAACACTATCATTTAAAGCAATCTCATCAAAAGTTATAAAGTCTGTTTTTAAAATTTTAGAATTAAACTTTAAATAATCTGCAAGGTTGTCTTCATTGAATAGTGCTTTTGGAACTAACGTTGATAATTCATTAACATGCGTTACGTGAACGGATTTAAAATTATTTTTTAAAGCATCTTCAGTATTAAAAACATGTTTAATCCTATCTAAGGCGTCAAAAGGATTAAGTTTTTTTTCAAACTCAATGTGTTTTATAATGGAAATGGTATTAGAATCTCTTTGTAGAATACAAAAAGAAAGTCCACTCAAACTTACTTGAATGGACAACTCTTGATGATTGTTTATATCTGAATTTTTAATCGTTTGCGCCATAAGTTTTTGGCCAGTTCCCAGTGGTATTGACTTCATCCATAGAACCAACTTTTAAAGCATTGCCATTAACACCATCCACAGAAACTACCTGATTTTCTTGAATTACTAAATCTCTAGGCTGATCAAACAGAATAATATCTTTTTTTACTTTGGCTTCAAAGACAGGTATTTTAACTTCATTTTGTTCTAAAATACCAGCTTTCAATTCAAATTTAGCACCTTCTTGTCCTACAGGAACATTCATCATGGTTTTATATCGGGTTGATGTTTTAAATAAGGAGTCTTTTACAGGTACAAATCCTAAAGTATCCACTACAATGATTTCTTTTGTTGTAGTTACACCACCAAATCGTTTGGTTGCTTCAAGGTCAATAATCGTAGAATCACGTCTTTGTGTAATGGTAAATTGTGCTGTATCAATAAACTTAACTAGGTTGTCAAAGTTATCAGCAAATTTGCCTGTAACTTGTCTATGTGCTAATTGAGCATCTCTAATATCAATTAAATTGGTTATAACCTGAGCATAACGCTTATTCTTTATCTTATTAAATTGAATAGGCTCATAAACTGACATAAAAGTTTGATAGCCTAAAAACCCTATAACAACCCAAAGCACTATGATTAAAATGGGTTTAAATTTTGAAGGAATAAATTTGTCAACTAGCTTAACCAAACCAATTGTAACTAGAATTACAACTACTGCAATAAGAATTATTTTAAACATAGTAAGTTTATTTATTAATTTTTAATTAATGGAATTACGCAAATCTACAATTTTTTTTTAATCGCAAAAACCAATGAGAGTAAAAATCATTTCTATCTTTGAATAATTTATAATATTAAGACAATAAATGACCTCTTCAGAATTTTATTCACTTATAAAACAGCAATTTCCATTTCAACCAACCCTTAAACAAAATATTGTCTTAAATCAGTTATCTGAATTTATTTTTAATAAGCAGTCGAATGCTTTATATCTGTTAAAAGGATATGCAGGAACTGGAAAAACCACCATTGTAAGCACGATTGTCGCTAATTTATGGAAGGTAAAAAAAAGTGCCGTTTTAATGGCTCCAACAGGAAGAGCAGCTAAAGTTATTTCTAATTATTCAGGGAAAGAAGCGTTTACAATTCATAAAAAAATTTATTTTCCAAAAAAAGAAAAAAATGGTGGTGTATCTTTTGTTTTACAACCTAACAAACATAAAAACACCTTGTTTATAGTGGACGAAGCTTCCATGATTCCAGATACTCCTGGAGATTCTAAATTATTTGAAAACGGATCGCTATTAGATGATTTAATGCAATATGTGTATTCTGGTTATCAATGCAAACTTCTTTTAATTGGTGATACAGCTCAATTGCCGCCTGTTAAATTAGATTTGAGTCCAGCTTTAAATGAAGATTCTCTTAGTTTAAATTACAATAAAGAGGTTATTAAAATGGAACTTGATGAAGTTGTTAGGCAGGAATTTGACTCAGGTATTTTAGCAAATGCCACGGTTTTACGCGAAGCGCTATTAAAAACAGATCCGGATTCTTTTAAATTCTTTTTAAATAATTTTAAAGATATTGTTAGGTTAATGGATGGTCAAGAAGTCATGGATTCTATTAACGATGCTTACAGCAGTTTAGGAAATGAAGAAACCACTATTATTGTAAGAAGTAATAAGCGAGCCAATTTGTACAATAAAAATATTAGAGAGCGAATTTTATTTAATGAAAATGAAATAACACCGGGCGATTACATTATGGTGGTTAAAAATAATTATTTCTGGATTAAGCCCACAACAGAA
>PFKE01000160.1 GCA_002784145.1 Flavobacteriaceae bacterium CG_4_10_14_3_um_filter_33_47
TAAGATTAATGCTATAAAAAGTAATCAAGCTAAACTTCGTGAGCAATACAAAGAACTCATTGAATTAGCTTATAACATTCGACAGACAGACTCGGCTTTGAGTGATATCTCAGAATTTAAAGCTATCAAGCTTTTAGCTAAATTAAATAAACTTAAATTTCTTTTTAAGGAACAACTTAATACAGTTCTTTAAATTTAGCAATTCCTTAACCTTTACATGACATCTAAACACCTTCTTTAAGCGTACTTTAAGTATAAAAAAAAAGCTATGAGTCCCCATTTTTGTAAAGTTGGTAAAATTAAACCCAACGTAAATAAACTATTAAGTTTAAAAGAATTAGAAAACAGAATTGCAAATTTTGTAGAAGATGTAAGCAAGATTGATTTGCCAGAAAGTTATAAAAGTGCTTCTATTTAGTTAAAATAGCCTGCATTTCCATTTGAAGCTCCTTAGCTTTGGTGGCAGCAACCTTTGCAAAATCATTGTTGCTAGAGGCATAAATAATGCCTCTTGAAGAATTAATTAAGAGTCCAACCTTTTTATTCATGCCGTATTTACAAACGTCTTGTAAATTACCGCCTTGCGCTCCTACCCCTGGAACCAACAAAAAACTATCTGGAATAATTTGTCTAATCTCTGCTAAAAACTCTGCTTTGGTTGCCCCTACAACATACATTAAATTTTGTGAATTTTTCCATGTTTTTGAAGTTTCCAAAACGTCTTTATACAATTCTTTTCCGTTAATAATTTTTGTTTGAAAATCAAAAGCGCCTTCGTTAGAAGTTAAGGCTAAAAGTATGGTATGTTTATCTTTAAATGCCAAAAAAGGTTCAACCGAATCTTTCCCCATATAAGGCACTACGGTTACGCTATCAAAACCTAAATCATCAAAAAAAGCCTTGGCATACATGCTACTGGTATTACCAATATCGCCACGTTTTGCATCGGCAATGGTAAAGATTTCTGGATGGTTTTTGTTTAAGTAATTTATGGTCTTTTCTAAGGCCTTCCATCCTTTTAAACCATAGGCTTCATAAAACGCTGTATTGGGTTTATAAGCAACACAAAGATGATGTGTGGCATCAATGATAGCCTTGTTGAAAGCAAAAATAGGGTCTTCTTCTTTTAAAAGGTGTTGTGGGATTTTATTTAAATCAACATCCAATCCAATGCATAAAAAGGATTGTTTTTTTTTAATTTGTTGAATGATCTCTTTTGTTATCATATTTTAATACCCCAAGTATTCACTTTTTTTTAACAAGATTGTAATGTTCCATAATAAATATGGGCCAATAAATGGCTGTTTTTACATAACATCATCACCTGCTTTCAATTTCTGGGTGTTTTCAGCCAATTGTAATTCGTCAATTATTTTTTGAATGTCTCCGTTCACAATATTACTTAAATCGTAAAGGGTTAAACCTATTCTATGATCTGTAACGCGCCCTTGAGAGTAATTATAAGTTCTAATTTTAGCACTTCTATCACCAGAAGAAACCATAGAACCACGTTTGGCAGAATCGGCTTCATTTCGTTTGGCAAGTTCAATCTCATACAATCTGGAACGCAATACTTTAAAGGCTTTTTCCTTATTTTTATGTTGGGATTTTTGATCTTGACATTGTGCTACCAATCCTGTTGGAACATGCGTTAAACGTACTGCAGAATAGGTGGTGTTTACCGATTGTCCACCTGGACCCGAGGAACAAAAGAAATCTATTCTAACATCTTTTGGGTTAATTTCAACATCAAATTCTTCGGCTTCTGGAAATACCATAACGGTTGCAGCACTGGTATGAACACGACCTTGGGTTTCGGTTTGTGGAACACGTTGAACACGATGCACGCCTGCTTCAAATTTTAAAGTTCCGTAAACATCTTCACCGTTTACTTCAAATTGAATTTCTTTAAAACCACCATTGGTACCTTCACTAAAATCTACCACATCCACTTTCCATCCTTTACTTTCGCAGTATTTTGAATACATTTTAAATAAATCGCCTGCAAAAATACTGGCTTCATCTCCACCAGTACCAGCTCTTAATTCTACCACGGCATTTTTGCTGTCTTCAGGATCTCTGGGAATCAATAAAAACTTGATCTCGTCTTCTAGCTTTGGGATTCTTGTTTTGGCTTCATCATATTGCATTTTGGCCATTTCAACCAATTCAGGATCACTCTTGTCTGAAATCATTTCTTCAGCTTCGGCTAAATTATCTAAAAGTGTTTTGTACTCTTCACGTTTTTTAACTAGCACTCTTAAATCTTTATATTCTTTATTTAAAGCGATGTACCTTTTTTGATCCGTCATGATATCTGGCTGAATGATTAAATCACTCACCTCATCAAAACGCTGTTTTATTATTTGTAATTTCTCTAACATTTACCTTTTAAATTGTGATGCAAAAATAGTATAAATAATGAATATTTTATTTTTTTAAATTTCAATTGAAAAAAAACACATCTCTTTTTCAGGATAAATTATAATTAAGTTGTTTTAGTATTATAACAATAAAATTAAAAATTTATAATATGAAAAAACTTATTGGAATTAGTACCCTTTTATTAAGTCTAAATTTATCAGCACAGGATTTAACAAACAATTTAAAAAGCTGGAACAGCGTAAGTGTATCTTACAAGATAGATTCTAATTTTAAAGCTAAATTTAGCCAGCTTTTTGCATTTAATCTTTCTCCAACCAATTATAGTTTCTCGCAAACTGGAATAGGATTATCTTATAAAATTAAAAAAAATATTTATATTGAAGGCGGCTATGTAAGAGGGCTTTTTAATGAATCGAATGCTTTAAGAAGGCAAAACGCCACTGCGGGTTGGTTTAACACTCTGGCTGTTGATCGGGTTTATGGCAATTTTTCTTATAAACATGACATTGTTAAACGTGTATCATTAAAACACGAGTTTGAATTCCAGTACTTTTTCCCAGATATTGAAAAATTTAAATCCAGAAGTATTTACAGTGCCCGAATTGCCTATAATATAAGAAGCAGCAGCGTAACACCTTATTTAGAAAATCAACTTTTTTATTATGCCGGAGGCACAATATTATCTAACGGCATCAAACGTAACCGAATAAAATTAGGGTTGAGCTTTAAACCATTAAAAGACGTCCCAGTTTCTACAACTTTATACTACATGTATCAGGATGAATTTAAAACAGAGCCTTTATCGGCCAACGATTATTCGGTAGTTGGGCTTCATCTTTCATTTCAAATTAAATAATAACTAATAAAACCTATATATTATGAAACTTTATAAATTAAATTCAGATTCAATAAAAAAGTCGATTATTTGTAAACATGTTAATAGTAACCTTATTAACAAAACCATTAAAAAAACCCATAAACCAAAAGCTGGAGATGTGGCCATTTTTAAGGTAAAAGCTATTGGAAAACATACTCGAATGCAATGTGTAGATGGCAATAGTAGATTTATTTTAGAAGATGATTATATCATGGCCGCATTTGGAAACCGATATGCCACTGAACAAATGGAAGGAAAAATACCAGACACATACCAAACCACTTATCATGTTCTTGGACAAGGTGGCGCTATTGGAGTTATAGAAAACATTCATCAAAAGTTTGAATTAGTAGGCCCTACTACCTTAAGCTTAGTTGGTTATGTAGTTGATGATCAAGGAGTTGTTATAAACACCAAAAACATCCACAACATGTTTGAAAGTTATAAACTTTCAAAACAAAACAATCCTAAAATAATTCTATCTTTAGGAACCAGTATGGATAGTGGAAAAACTACTTCGGCAGCATTTTTAGCTAACGGATTAAAAAAGGCCAATAAAAAAGTAGCTTATATTAAATTAACCGGTACTGTTTTTACTAAAGATAAAAATTTTGTTAGAGATTATGGCGCCGATGTTTGTGTAGATTTTTCTGATTTTGGGTTTCCTTCTACTTATATGTGTTCAAATAACGAACTTAAAGAATTACTATCAAACGCATTAAAATATGTCAATCAATTTTCACCTGAATTTATCATAATGGAAATAGCTGATGGACTTTTGCAACGAGAAACTTGGAATTTAATTCACAATAAAACTATATTAGAAAATGTTTTTGGAGTTTTATTTTCCTCAATGGATAGTATGAGTGCCATATCTGGAGCAAAACTATTATCAGGTTTAAACTTTAATGTTATTGGGGTAACAGGTTTATTTACAACCAGCCCGTTACTAATCAACGAGGTTCAATTAAAATCTCATTATACTGTTTTAACAAAAGAGGAATTAACCTCTAAAAAAATTGTAGAGACCCTGCATAACAAATTAAGTATTGTAAGATATGAAAACAAAATGGCAGTTAATATTTGAATTAATAAAAAACAATAAACTTCTGGTTTTTATTGCCTTTGTTAGTGGTTTATTCTATAATATCTTTACCATCCTTATTCCAATCAGTATTGGAAAATTTTACGAGTTCAACTTTGGGCTTTCCTCCAAAAGATTAAATCTTTTAGAGTTTTTCCCCGCTATGCATACAGAAAACTTTATTGGTTTTCTGTATGTTTTTATAGCTCTTATTTTACTTCGCTATGGTTTTGAACATACCAATAAATATACGATTGGCGTTGTTGGGGAAAAATTTGCTAAAGATTTAAGAGAACAACTATTTAAACATCAGCTTCAAATCAAATTTAATGTTTATGATAATGAAGGTATCGGTAAATATTTATTAAGATACAGCGGCGATTTAAAGAGTATTCAAAATTATGTAACCCAAGGATTACTAAGGTTTTCTCAAGATTTAATTTTAATATTAATTTTAATTGGGGTTATTGGTTTAATAAACTACCGGTTGAGTATTATAGTAGCTGTTTTTATTGTATTTTCTGTATTAATACTCTCATTTATTAATATAAAATTATATGGTATATCTGTAAATCAAAGAAATAGACGTTCTGGAATGTTATCTTTTGTAAATACAAGATTACGTGCCATTGCCTCCATAAAAGTTTTTAATAAATATACTCCTGAGGAGAAAAGTTATCAAAAACGCTCTGAAAAATTATATGCTATTGGAAAAAAAAACCAGTTTGTTGTTAGTCTTGTAGAATCTATAATTCCCTTATTAACCTATACCATGTTAGCAACACTTATGTGGTACATTTACAATTTAAAACATAGTGAAAGTTCTTCTTTTAACGAAGCCTCTTTATTGATTTTAATATTACTCATTATTTCATTTCTTCCTATATTAAGACGTACTTTAAGAGTAAGTATGGTTTGGAAAATAGGCAGCATTTCCTTCCAAAAGCTTATTAGAGTTTTACATTTGGAAGATGAGAATAATCTAGCTTTTGAAAGTTTAAATCTTTCAAAAGCGGCCATTAGTTTCAATAAAGTGGCTTTTAAGCATGAGAATTCTAAAAATTATGTGTTTAAAAATTTGAATTTTACTTTACATCCAAAACAAAACACGCTGTTTATTGGAGCGTCTGGTTCAGGTAAAAACACACTAATAAAACTTTTTCTTAAAATATACAATTCAACTCATGGAACTATAAATTTTGGTAAGTACGAATTTTCTTCTTTGTCTGAGAAAACAATACGTAAAAACATTTCGGTAGTCTCAAATACCTTTCCACTCTATGGAAAAACAGTTTATGAAGCCATTGTTTACAGCATAAAAAAAGAAAAAGAATTGATGGCAAGAGTTCTTTTGGAAGAGATTCAGAAGTTTGAAAGTGACGAAAACAAATTAAAACTGGAGGATAAAATAGGTGACTTAGGCTCGAAACTAACCAATGGACAAAAACGGATATTAATGTATTGCCGATTATTTTTAACTAATAAGCCCTGGTTTATTGTAGACCAACCCTTTGTGGATTTAAACACCAAAACACAATTTTTAATACAAGAAAAACTAAATGCTTTAAAAGGAAAAAAGACTGTTATTTTTTTTGATAATAAAATGATAAAGGGTCTAAAAATAGATCAAACTTATTGTATTGAAGATAAAGAAGTAAAACCAGTGTAATTTTTTTAATAGTTACATGGTCATAACTAAACAACTTTCATTTAAAAATCCACAGCAAAACCGATACCTAAAAACTGTTTCCATTGGGTTTTTGCTCCGGCTTCGTCAAACTCTCCATCAATGTTTGTTGGTTTAGTGGTTTTAACATCGTCATCATATCGAATATGCGATCCTAACGTTGCTTTGACAAAGCTATTGACTTTAAAATCGAAATTAATTTGCCAATCCACATCAACATTTCCAAAACTATTGATGTAATCGGTATATAAACTTACCAGATGTTTGAGCGTAATGTTTTCAACCACGGTCATTTCGTAACTGTTGGTAATTAATATGCCAATTTCTTTTTGAATACGTTTTCCATCTGTAATGATATTACCTTCATCGTCCAGAACTGCTGGATCTACCCCAAATGCTCCGGCATTTGCTAATTCTTTATCTAAAACAAAGGTTGTTTTTATGGTCATGGGCGAAAAATAAAAAGATAAATAATCTCTTTTTTTAGTGTATTCCATACCACCACCAAAAAATAAATAGCCAGGTGCCATGAGCCTAGAAATTGGCTGGTCTGTATTGGGGTATTTAAATCCGTTTGCAAATTGCGTTTTAAAATTCAGTCTTGCAGAATAAAACCAATTGGACAAACTATCTGGTTGATAACCCAAATTAGAATTAAACTCAAATAAATCTTCTGTTTTTCTTAACTCTTGTTCTTGCTGCTTATTGATTCCGTACCTAGTGGCCAGTCTATTTTTCCATGTGAAATATTTATCTTTATAATCCGCATTAAATTCTGTACTAAATAATGCAGAAACAGAATTGCTTCCACCAGAATTCCAGTTAACAAAGGTTACTTCACTTAGGTCTACCCTTACATTATTATTTCTTTTCCACTCTGGTTTAATTTCATCCGTATTTTTAGCATTATTTTTCATAAAAATGGATGTAGGTTGTCCTAACAACAACTGAATAAAAAAAAGAAATGGAATAATTAATAGGTGTTTCATGGTTAGTTTTCTAAATTAAAATTCAAAGTATTATCAAAAATCATTCCTTTTTACTTCTGAAATAAAATTAATAGGTAAACTCACCAAACTCACTTTTTATTGTAAGCTTTGTAGTATTTGAAGCTTCAACACGACCAATGATTTGAGCATCAACATTAAAAGATTTAGATATTTCAATAACCTCATCTGCAATTTCTGGTGCTACATACAATTCCATTCTATGCCCACAATTAAACACCTGATACATTTCTTTCCAGTCTGTTTTTGATTGTTCCTGAATTAACTTAAACAAAGGTTGAACCGGAAACATATGGTCTTTAATAATATGTAATTGGTTTACAAAATGAAGGATTTTGGTTTGTGCGCCACCAGAACAATGCACCATACCATGAATAGAACTACTGTTGTATTTTGATAGAATTTTCTTAACAATGGGCGCATAGGTTCTTGTGGGTGATAATACTAGTTTACCAGCATTGATTGGTGAGTTTTCAACCGTATCTGTTAACTTAATGTGGCCAGAATACACCAAATATTCTGGAACCGAAGCATCAAAACTTTCAGGGTATTTTTTAGCTAAATACTTACTGAACACATCATGCCTTGCCGAGGTTAAACCGTTACTTCCCATACCACCATTATATGATTTTTCATAAGTAGCTTGCCCAAAGGATGCTAAACCAACAATAACATCACCTGCTTTTATATTAGCATTATCAATGACATCAGACCTTTTTATTCTTGCTGTAACGGTAGAATCAACAATAATGGTCCGCACCAAATCACCAACATCAGCTGTTTCACCACCAGTAGAATGAATTGTTACTCCAAACGATTTTAGTTCTTTTATAAGTTCTTCTGTTCCATTAATAATGGTAGAAATAACCTCACCAGGTATTAAATTTTTATTTCTTCCAATGGTTGATGATAACATAATATTATCAGTGGCTCCAACACATAACAAATCATCAATATTCATAATGAGTGCGTCTTGTGCAATACCTTTCCAAACTGAAATATCTCCAGTTTCTTTCCAGTATATATATGCCAGAGATGATTTTGTGCCTGCTCCATCAGCATGCATAATTAGACAATAATCATCATCATTTGTTAAATAATCTGGAACAATTTTACAAAATGCTTGAGGAAATAAACCTTTATCAAAGTTTTTAATGGCCTTGTGAACATCTTCTTTTGATGCAGAAACACCTCTTTGTGCATAACGTTTACTGATTTCTTGACTCATAATGTTATATTGAGCTGCAAATTTACTTTTTTGAATTAAAAAATCCCGCTTTTTTAAAGCAGGATTTAATAAGTTTTTAAACACTATCGTGTAAACAACAATTCTCGGTACTTTGTTAAAGGCCAAATCTCGTCATCCACCAAAAGTTCCAATTTATCGCAATGATATCGAATGTCATCAAATAATGGTTTCACAATATTGCAGTATGCCATGGCTCTCTTTTCTATATCTTCAATAGTATTGGCTTTCTTTCTTTCATTGGTCATTTTAGTAACCTTAGAATTTATACCTTCTATATGACTAGAAATCTCTTCAATTAAATTGATTTGTTCTTGTGATACACTATGATATTTTTCTTCAAAAATATCTTTTAGACCTTTCACATTCTTTATTAAAATGTTTTGATATTTTACTGCTGTTGGAACTACATGATTACGAGCTATATCACCTAAAACTCTTCCTTCAATCTGAATATGCATAATATATTCTTCAATCTCAATCTCATAACGAGCCTCAGTCTCAACTTTACTCATAACATTCATTTCTTCAAAAAGAGCAATGGTTTTTTTTGAAACTCTTGCCTTTAAAGCTTCTGGAGTTGTTTTATTATTACTTAAACCTCTCTTTTTAGCTTCTACTGCCCATGCTTCTCCATAACCATTTCCTTCAAATAAGATATTTCTTGAAGCTTTTATATATTCTCTCAAAACATTAAAAATAGCCTCATCTTTCTTTAAGCCTTTTTTGTCAATTAAGGCATCCACTTCTACTTTAAAGTCTTTCAATTGTTTAGCTACAATAGTGTTTAAAACAGTCATTGGATTACCACAATTTGCCATGGAACCAACTGCCCTGAATTCAAATTTATTACCTGTAAAAGCAAATGGAGATGTTCTATTTCTATCGGTATTATCAAGAAGAACATCTGGAATTTTCCCAACCACATTTAATTTTAAATCTGTTTTCTCTTCAGGTGATAATTTTCCAGAAGTCACCCCTTCAAGTTCTTCCAAAACCTTGGTTAACTGTTCTCCTATAAATACTGAAATAATGGCTGGTGGCGCCTCATTGGCACCTAATCTGTGGTCGTTACTTGCTGAAGCAATTGCTGCTCTTAGTAATTCTTCATAATCATGAACAGCCTTTATGGTATTGATGAAAAAGGTTAAAAACTGTAGATTGCTCATGGGAGTTTTACCTGGTCCTAATAAATTTATACCAGTGTCAGTTGATAAAGACCAGTTATTGTGTTTTCCGGAACCATTAACACCTGCAAATGGTTTTTCGTGCAATAACACTTTAAAATTGTGACGTGAGGCTACACGACCCATAATATCCATGAGCAGAGAGTTATGATCTACAGCCAAATTAGCTTCTTCATAGATAGGTGCCAATTCAAATTGATTTGGAGCCACTTCATTATGACGTGTTTTAACAGGAATACCTAACAACATGCATTCTTTTTCCAAATCTCGCATAAAATTTAAGGCTCTGTTAGGAATAGAACCAAAATAATGATCATCTAATTGTTGCCCCTTAGCCGAAGAATGCCCCAGTAAGGTTCTTCCTGTCAACATAATATCTGGACGAGAAGTAGCCAATGCTTTATCTATAAGGAAGTACTCTTGCTCCCAACCTAATGAGGAGGTTACTTTTTTTACGTTTTTGTCAAAATACTTACAAATAGCTGTTGCAGCATTATCAACTGCATGAAGCGCTCGTAACAGAGGTGTTTTATAATCTAAAGCTTCGCCTGTATAGGCCACAAATATAGTAGGAATACAAAGCGTTGTACCATAAATAAAAGCAGGTGATGTTGGATCCCATGCGGTGTATCCTCTTGCTTCAAAAGTGTTTCTTATACCGCCATTAGGAAAGCTAGAAGCATCTGGTTCTTGTTGAACCAATTGATCGCCTCCAAATTTTTCGACAGATAAACCACCCCCAATTGTTTCAAAAAAAGCATCGTGCTTTTCGGCTGTGATTCCTGTTAAGGGTTGAAACCAGTGTGTATAATGCGTAACGCCTTTTGATAAGGCCCAATCTTTCATGGATGATGCTACTTGGTCTGCAATATTTCTATCAATTTTAGTACCTTGTTCAATAGCACTCATAACCCCTTTATAAGCATCTTTAGATAGATGTTGGCGCATAGCACTTTCATTAAATACATTTTTACCAAATAAATCTGACCGTCTTTCCTTTTCTTCAATTGAAACAGGAATGTGTGACATGGATTCTTTTAAAGCATGAAATCTTAGTGTTGACATTTTGTTTATTTTAAAATTAATTTTTTATTGATTTGACAAACAAAAATAAACATATGAGTATCAAAAAGGTAATTTAAAAAAAAATCTTGTTAACAATTTTGCGATTTTTATATAAAAAAATATACTTTTTTTAATAGATACCACAAAAAAATAGGGTATGAATAAAAATAACATCAACATTTATTAAAATACCCCCGTAAATTTAAAGTGAATGAAGAAAAAATTATATTTGTCGCATATACAATATTAATATCTATTTAAAATATTCATTATGGCAAAAATTAAATTAGAATACATTTGGTTAGATGGTTATGAGCCAACTCAAAACATGAGAAGTAAAACCAAGGTTGAAGAACATGAAAACTTCAAAGGCACGCTTGAAGAAATAGGTAATTGGTCTTTTGACGGTTCTTCTACAAGACAGGCAGAAGGAGGTTCTTCTGACTGTATCCTAAAGCCCGTAGCAATTTATCCAGATCCAGAGCGGGTTAACGGATATTTAGTTATGACAGAAGTTTTAAATCCTGATGGAACACCACACGTTTCAAACGGAAGAGCTACTATTGATGATGATGATAACGACTTCTGGTTTGGTTTTGAGCAAGAATACTTTATTATGGATGTTGAAACAGAATTGCCTTTAGGTTTCCCAAGAGGTGGATATCCAAAACCACAAGGCATGTATTATTGCTCTGTTGGTGGTTTAAACACTCACGGAAGAGATCTTGTAGAAGAACATGCCGATTTATGCATCTCTGCAGGACTGAATTTTGAAGGTATTAACCAAGAAGTTGCTTGCGGACAATGGGAATTTCAATTATTTGCCAAAAGCGCTAAAAGAGCTGGAGATGAAATTTGGGTTGCAAGATATTTATTAGACAGATTAACTGAAAAATATGGTTACTATATTGAATACCATCCAAAACCACTGGGCGATACCGATTGGAATGGTTCTGGTATGCACGCCAATTTCTCTAACTCAACGTTAAGAACTTGTGGTGATAAAGCTACTTATGAAAAAATATGTGAAGCATTCAGACCTTATGTAAAAGAACACATTGAAGTTTATGGTGAGTTTAATGAACAACGCCTAACAGGTAAACATGAAACTGCCTCCATTCACGACTTTAGTTATGGTGTTTCAGATAGAGGTGCTTCCATTCGTATTCCTATTGCTACGGTAGAAAAAGGATGGAAAGGTTGGTTGGAAGACAGACGTCCTGCTTCAAATGGTGACCCATACAAAATTGCTGGTAGAATTATTAAAACTGTTAAATCCGCCAATATTTAATAATTAATTACCAAAAATAACTTGTTCATAATAA